>NZ_JAATEK010000049.1:0-52759 GCF_012034195.1 Microbispora sp. CL1-1 | reverse complement strand
AAGTCGGCCGCGAAGGCGGCGGGACGTATGAACCTGCTGATGTGTCACCTTCTCGATACCGCTGCGGTCGCCGAGCAGATCTGGGATCACTACCTTGCCCCGTCGACCAAGGCCTGGCTGGAGGATGTGGCAGGAGGTCCTGGGCGCGGGCGCCGGTTCTTCGCCTGGATCTGCGGCATCCATGATTGCGGGAAGGCGACTCCAGCTTTTCAGCAGATGGACGAGGCGGCGGCGCGAGCAGTCAGGCAAGCAGGGCTGACCTGGATGTCCACCGGTCGGCAACGCTGGCGCCACGACCGGGCCGGCGGGAAGCTCATCCGGGATGTGCTGGGAGAAGCCGGGTGGGCCGACGACCATATCTCATGGATTTGGCCCTTGATCGCTGGGCACCACGGCAAGTTTCCTTCTTCAGGAAGCTTGATCGAACCTGTCCGTGCACGGGGTCATCTCCACGGCAAGGGCCCCGGATGGTGTCGGGTGCAGTCGGCGGTGGTCGAGGTCTTCACCCGCCAGTTGGGGTTCGAAGGGCTGAAGGAGGTTCAGCCCCTACGCGTTCCCAGTCGCGCCGATCAGCTGCATCTGAGCGGCTTGGTGGTGATGGCGGACTGGATTGCCAGCGATGAACGTCACTTCCCGGGGATCGATGATCTACGCGACGTCAGCCTGACAGTGTCCCGCGGACGCGCCGCCAAAGCGTGGGAGAAGTTGGGATTGCGAGGCGGCTGGGGGGCGCTCACAGTTCCCGGGAACGAGATGTTCCAGGACCGTTTCGGGCATGGTCCGCGTCTCTCCCAGGTGATGGTGATGGATGCCGTGCGGCGCATGGGTGGCCCAGGTCTTGTGATCGTCGAGGCGCCGATGGGGGAGGGCAAGACCAAGACCGCTTTGCTGGCGGCGGAGATCCTGGCTGCCCGATTTGGAGCAGACGGCGTGTTCGTCGGCATGCCGACCCAGGCGACCAGCGACCCGATCTTCTCCCAGGTGCGCGAGTGGGCGGGCAAGGTGGCGCCGGGTCTGGAGTCGCAGGTGGCGCTGCTGCATGGCAAGCGCCGTTTCAACCGGGAATGGCAGGCTCTGCTGGAGGAGGTCGGCGACAGCCCGGACGACATTTACGGCACCGTGGACGAGGACGCCCTGTACGGGATGTCGTCGTTCGACATCGGCGAGGTTCTTGAGCGGCGGGCGCCTGCGGAGTGGTTCTTGGGCAGCAAACGGGGGCTGCTGACCCCGCTGGTTGTGGGAACGATCGATCAGCTGCTGTTCGCCGCGACCCGCACCAAGCACGTGATGCTGCGGATGGCCGGCCTGGTCGGCAAAGTCGTGATCCTGGACGAGGTGCACGCCGCTGACGTGTACATGTCCCAGTTCCTGCTAGAGGGACTGCGTTGGCTGGGGCAGGCCCGCGTGCCGGTCGTCCTGCTCTCGGCGACGTTGCCGCCCGCCCAACGCCGTGCCCTGGTCGATGCCTACCTCGCCGGTGCCGCGTCGAGTGAGGATCCACCGGCACTCGACCTGCCCGCGCCAGGCGGTTATCCGAACGTCACCGCGGTCTGGCTGGAGGACACGGGTCCGCAGCGGCTGGTCGAGCACTGCTCTTCCTGGCGGGATGACCTCAGTGTACGGATCGAGGTGCTCTCTGAGCCCTCCCTAGCGGCCTCCGCACCAGACATGGGTACGGATGCGGTCGTCACGCTGCTGGCCGACCGTCTCGACGACGGCGGCTGTGCCCTGGTGATCCGCAACACCGTCGACCGCGCCCAACAGACCTACCAAGCCCTGCGTGCCCACTTCGGGGACGACGTCCTGCTCCTACACGGGAGATTGCACGCCGCCCATCGGGCAGACCGAACGGAGACCGCGCTCGCCCGGCTCGGGCCGTCGACCGAGCTCCGCCCCCGCACGATCCTGGTCGCGACACAGTTGGCCGAGCAGTCGTTCGATGTGGATGCCGACATCTTGGTCACGGACCTGGCCCCGATCGACCTGCTCCTGCAGCGGATCGGCCGGCTCCACCGCCACAACGACATCCCCCGGCCAGCGAAGGTTCGTGAACCCTGCGTCGTGATCACAGGATTCGACGCCCTCGGCACAGGTGCTCCGTGGATTCTCCCGGCCAGCGAAGCGATCTATGGCCGCTACCTGTTGCTACGCACCGCCGCCCTCGTCTCCGCGACCGGCACGTCATCCTGGGACATCCCCGGCGAGGTTCCCACTCTGGTCGCAGCCGTCTACGGGAACAGACCGGTCGTACCGGAGGCATGGGCGAAGGCGGAACGTGAAGCGTTCGCCAAGTGGGACTCAGATGAGAAGGCGCGCGCGGACAGTGCCCAGAAGTTCCTGCTGACGCGCTTCAGGGAACACGAGAACACGACCTTGGAGGGCCTGCACTACGCCGAGACCAAGGGCCCTGATGAAATCGTCCAGGCCATCGTCCGCGACGGCGAACCCACCATCGAAGTCGTCATCGTCCACAAGGACTCCAGCGGCTACGCCACCTGGACGGGACGGCGCCTGGGCATCAACGGGGAGGTGCCGGCTGACCTCCTTGATGAGGTTCTGGGCGGTACGGTTCGCCTGCCTGCCAAGCTCGCGACGGCAGCCGAAAATGAGCTTCAGCCGTTGGACGGCTGGCGAGACCACCCGTGGCTGCGCTACAGCCGTGCACTCAAGCTCGACCCGGCAGGACGAGCGCGTCTTGACCGCTGGAAGGTCCGTTACACCAGAGATCTCGGACTGATCGTGGGCAAGGGCAACAGTGACACGGGCTGAAGGGCCTGCGGCGCTTGGCCGGTCGCGAGCTGGAACCAAGCGAAATGTCGGTGCCCGCCTCTACGCTCACCCCTGACTTTCCTCGGTACGGCACTTCCCCCCGAAGGCAGGCCATAGATGGATCGGTTCGACCTGGTACATGACGGCTGGTTGCCGCTGCGGCGGCATGATGGCGCTCTGCTCGAGGTGGGCATCGAGAGGGCCCTGACCGAGGCGGACACCTTCACTGAGCTGGTGGTCGAGCTCGCGACGCAGGTTCCCGCGCTGCTGCGGCAGGTGCTGTTGCCGGTCGTCGCGGACTCCGTGGGCTTGCCGGCCGATCGTGCGGAGTGGCGCGGGCGTTTTGAGGCCGGGGCGTTCAGCGAGGCTGAGTGCGACCAGATCCGCACGTACCTGGCGAAGCACAGCGAGCGGTTCCAGGCGTTCGGCCAGACTCCGTTCGCGCAGGTGGGCAGCCTGGAGGCGGTCAGCGGGGAGACCAAGGGCGCCGGTCTGCTGGTGGCGACGGAGTCCACCGGCAACAATGTGCCGCTCTTCGGGGCGCGGACCGAGGCCGAGCCGCCCGCCCTGACGCCCGCGGAGGCGGTGCGGTGGCTGGTGCACGCCCACTGCTGGGACACCGCGGCGATCAAGACCGGCGCCAAGGGCGACAGCAAGGTCAAGGCCGGCAAGACAACGGGGAACCCCACGGGTCCGCTGGGCCAGCTCGGCGTGCTCATCCCTACCGGCCGCACGCTGTATGAAACCTTGCTGCTGAACCTGCCCGTCGGGCCGAGGTCGGCGTTGGGCACTCCGCACTGGCGGCGTCCCCCGGCGGGCCCGGTCTGGGCCGCCGCTGGCTATCCCGATGGGCTGCTTGATCTATGGACGTGGCAGTCGCGCCGGATCCGGCTGATCCCGGAGGACACGCCGCAGGGAGTGCGGGTCAGGCGGGTGATCGTGGCGGCGGGGGACCGCATGCGGGAGCTTCCGGAGTGGGAGCCGCACACCGCCTGGAAGTACGACAAGCCGGCGGCGAAGGCCAAGGCCGCCGATCGCAAACCGCGCCGGCACATGCCCGGCAAGACGATCTGGCGCGGTCTGGAAGCGCTGCTGGCCGTCCACCACAGTGACCTGGACGGCGGGTCGGTGGAGACGAGCAGCCTGCTGAGGCAGGCCGCCGATCTGCGAGCTGTTGGAGCGCTCCAGGAGGACTACCCGCTGCGCGTCGAGGCGTTCGGGATCATGTATGGCAATCAGTCGGCCGTCATCGAGGACGTCTACCACGATCTGATCCCGTTGCCGGTGGCCGCGCTGCAGGCGGACGCCGAGTTGTACGGGGTGCTGGTGGAGATGACCAGCCAGGCAGAGCAGCTCGCCCGGGCGATCAACCACCTGTCGGCGGACCTGCGCCGGGCCGCGGGACTGGACCCGATCCCGTGGGACAAGGGGCAGCGCCCCGGGGAGCAGCTGCTGCACCGCCTCGACCCCGTGGTGCGCCGTGTCCTTGGCCACGTGGGCGGCCTCGACGATGAACAACTGGAGAAGGTGCTGCTGGCCTGGGAGCAGGTCGCCTACCGGATCACCCGCCAGATCGCCGACGAGGTGTTCGCTGCGGTGCCGGAGTCGGTGTTCGCCCCGCGTCGCGGCAGCAGCGATCAGGAGGGGCCGGCCGCCAAAACCGGGCTCGGCCATGTCGAGGGCAAGCTGCGACGCGATCTTTCGGCCATTTTGCCGCGCGCCGCCGAGCACCGGCGTGCCGCCTGACCTCCTCCCCCAAACCCCCATTCAGCCTGTTGGAGCGTGATATCGCGATGGCGACCCCGTACTGGAATCGTGCAGCCGCCGACGGGACCTGGCTGACCGACACGCGAAGCCGGCGCCCGCTCGGCCCGCCACCGGGGGAGGACCTGGCCGCGATGCGGGCCGGTCTTGGCCGCGGCTTCGGCGAGGTCCCCAAGCTGTGGCCGTACTACACCGTCGAGATCGACGATGAACTGGCGCGCCGCGGCCAGGCATCAGTCGAGCAGAAGGCCGAGCATGCCGCCCTCGCCCTGTACGGGCTGCACCAGCAGTCCAAGAGCATCTCGATGCACCGCCCGGACGTGCGGCTCGGCACCGCGCTGGCGCGCTTGCGGGCCAGCGACCGGTTCAGCGAGAAGGCGATCGACGATCGCGTGGAAGCGGCGGCTACGACCACGACCCCCGAAGCGCTGCTGATCCGGCTGCGGGGCCTGGTCGATCTGCTCCGGGTCGTCAACCAGCCGCTCGACTACACCCGCCTGATGCGGCTCATCCGCGACTGGCACTACGACGACCGCCGCCGCGCCGCCCGCCGTGCCTGGGCCCTGGACTACCAGGTCTGGAGACAGACCGCACCGCAGGACGAGCCCCCGGCCGCGTTCTGACCTATCCCCCAACCGAGCTGATCGGAGACGACGATGTCCAAGCGCCAGTACGTGGACTTCCACATCATCCAGACGGTTCCCCCGGCGAACCTGAACCGGGACGACCAGGGCAATCCGAAAGAGGCCCGGTTCGGCGGGGTGCGCCGTGCACGGGTGTCGTCGCAGGCGTGGAAGCGCGCCACCAGGCGTGCCTTCGACGACAAGCTGCCCGAGGCCGACCACAGCACCCGCACCAAGCGCATCGCCGGGCAGTTGACCGAGCGCATCGCATCACGCACCGGTGTCGAGGCTGAGGCAGCGGCGCGGATCGCCGGGGCGCTGCTGGAACCGCTGGGAATCAAGGCTGGCAAGAAGGCAGGAGACACCGCCTACCTGCTGTTCTTCGGCTACCGGCAGCTGGACGACATCGTCGACCTGATCGCCGACGAGGCCAAGACCCTGGCCGGACTGGACGACGAGCAGCTGAAGGCGGCAACGAAGGACCTGCCGGTAGCCGACCGGCTCAAGAGCGGCCACCCGATGGGCGTGGCTCTGTTCGGCAGAATGGTCGCCGACATCCCCTCGTTGAATGTGGACGCCGCCACCCAGGTCGCCCACGCCATCTCCACACATGCGGTCGAGATCGAATCCGACTACTACACCGCCGTCGACGACGAGAACGAGGCCGACGAGTCCGGCGCAGGGATGATCGGCAACGTCGGGTTCAACGCCGCCACCCTGTACCGGTACGCCACGGTCGGCGTGCACCAGCTCGCCGACAACCTCGGCAGCGTGGAGGTCGCGATCGAGGCGGTTAGTCGGTTCGCCGAGGCGTTCGCGTTGTCGATGCCGACGGGGCACATCAACTCCTTCGCCCACCGCACCCGCCCCAGCCTGGTCGCGGTCGTGGTCCGCGACGACCAGCCGGTCAACCTTGTCTCCGCTTTCGAACGGCCCATCCGCAACGCCGATGGGATCGCCGCCGCCTCCGCCGCCCGCCTGGCCGAGGAGTACGAGCGCTCCAGCCGTCAGTGGGGTGACACGCCCGTGCATGTCGCGGTCTCGCACGCCTTCGACAACGACAGTGATTTCACCGCAGCGTTCGGCGCCAACCAGCCCTTCAGCCGGCTGCTGTCGGGCCTGAACGAGGCCCTGACCACCTCGTGGAAGACGAACTGATGGCCGAACCCCGCCACGAACAGGCCGTTTTGCTGCTGCGGCTGGCCGGGCCGCTGCAGTCCTGGGGCGACCAAAGCGCTTTCAATCGGCGCGACACCCGGCCGCAGCCGACCAAGTCCGGCGTGATCGGGCTGCTCGCCGCCGCCACCGGCCACCCCCGCCACGAACCCCTCGGCGACCTGCTCGGACTGAGCATGGGGGTGCGCGTCGATCAGGAGGGCACGCTGCTGCGTGACTACCACACCGTCAGCGACTACCAGGGCCGCCCGCTGCCCCAGGCCGGGGTCTCGGCCAAAGGCGTGCAGAAGCCGACCTCGCCCGCCAAATACACCCACATCACCCAGCGCTTCTACCTCCAGGACGCGGTGTTCGTCGCCGCCGTCGCCGGTCCCAAACCGTTGATGGAATCGCTGGCCGAGGCCGTCACCCACCCCGCGTTCCCGCTGGCGCTCGGGCGGCGCTCTTGCGTCCCCTCCCAGCCCATCCTGCTCGGCCTCACCAGTGAGCCGATCCTGGACGCGCTGACCACCCAGCCATGGCAGGCCGGCGAGTACGCCCGCGCCGAGTTCGAACGACAGCACGGGCGGCAGGCGTTCATCGATCGGATGGTGACCGTCGAGGCCGTCGACGGCGACCAGATCCTGCACGACGAACCGCTCTCGTTCGATCCGCGCGACCGCCGCTACGCCACCCGGCGCGTCACCCACCTCTGGCGCTCCATCCCCACCGGGTTCGACAACCCGGTCCCGCCGTCCGACGCTCCCTCCGCACATGATCCGTTCGCCCTGCTGGGCTGGTGACCACCGATGACCTACCTGTCCCGCATCAGAATCAACCCGCTGCGCGCCCAAAGCCGCGCCATGCTCGCCAGCCCCCGCGTCATGCACGCCTACGTCTGCGCCGGCATCCCCGGCACCCCCGACAGCGAGCGCATCTTGTGGCGGCTGGATGTCGACAACCCGCACCGGCCCCTGCTGTTCGTCCTCACCCAGTCCAAACCCGACTGGACCCACATCGTCGAGGCCGCCGGCTGGCCCGACGCCGACGACGAACACTTCGCCATCGGCGACTACACCCCTCTGCTCGCCCGTATCGCTCCTGGCCGCGAGTTCGCCTTCCGGCTGACCGCCAGCCCCGTGCAGAACACCAACCGCCCCGACAAACCGACCCCCACCCAAGCCGCGCGGATCGCCGCGGGGGACCGCCGCTCCTTCCGGCTCGCTCACCGCACCGCGACCGCCCAACTCGGCTGGCTCCTGGACCGCACAACCCGGCACGGCTTCGACATCCCGCCGGCGCATACCGACCCCGCCGTCCCCGGCCCCGCCGACGACAAGGCCCTACCTGCACCGGACGTTCGGCTCATCGCCCGCAACCGGCACGAATTCAGCAAAGGCGACCGGGGCAGGCGCATCACCCTGCACACCGCGACCTTCGAAGGCCGCCTGCGCGTCACCGACACCGCCCTGCTCACCGACGCACTGCTGGGAGGCATCGGCCCGTCCAAGGCCTACGGATGCGGACTGCTCACCCTCGCCCTGCTCCCCGGCGGTCAGTGAGCGGCAGATGGCTGACATCTGGTGGAAAGCCCACCCGCACGACCTGCACCGTGTCGCCGACCGTGTCTCCAGCGTCTATGTCGAACGCAGCCACATCGACCGGGACGAGAACGCCGTCGTCATCATCAACAAACGCGAGACCGTCCGCGTCCCCGCCGCGATGGTCGCAGTCATGCTGATGGGCCCCGGAACCCGCGTCACCCACGGCGCGATCCGCCTGCTCGCCGACTCCGGCACCACCGTGTGCTGGGTCGGCGAACAAGGCGTCCGCATGTACGCAGCCGGCCTTGGCCCCGCACGGGGTGCCAACCTCCTGCACCGCCAAGCTTGGCTCGTCACCCGTACCAAGGAACGCCTGAACGTCGCCCGCGCCATGTACGCGATGCGCTTTCCCGGTGAGGACGTCTCGACCGCGACCATGCAGCAGCTTCGCGGACGTGAAGGAGCACGCGTCCGCAAGCTCTACCAAGCGCATTCCCAGCGGACCGGCGTCGCCTGGAACCGCCGCGAATACCGCGCCGGTGACGCCCATGCCGCCGGCGACGACCTCAACCGCCTCCTGTCGGCCGCCAACGCCGCCCTGTACGGGATCTGTCATGCGGTGATCGTCGGCATCGGTGCCAGTCCAGGTCTCGGCTTCGTCCACACCGGATCGGCCATTTCCTTCGTTCTGGACATCGCCGACCTCTACAAAGCCGACTTCACCATCCCCCTGGCCTTTGATCTCGCCGCCAAGGGACTCACCGAAGAACGCGACGCCCGCATCGGCCTTCGCGACCGCATTGCCCAGACCCGCCTCCTGGATCGGATCGTCACCGACATCAAGAACCTCCTCGCCCCCGGCGAACCAGATGCGCTGGACGACGACCTGAACCAGCTCTGGGACGAACGGCTCGGCACCGTCGCGGGCGGCATCAACTGGGCCGACGAGTCCGACCTGGCCATCAACCTCGGCCTCAACCTTGTCCAGCCGAGTATGGGTGAAGACCACATCGCCGTCATCGGCCCCGAATTCGACACCCCCGGCCTCACGCCATGACCGTTGTCGTCCTCATCGCCGCTCCCGAAGGTCTCCGCGGCCATCTCACACGATGGATGGTCGAGGTCAACGCCGGAGTCTTTGTCGGCAACCCGAGCCGCCGTATCCGCGACCGCCTATGGCATCTGCTTGCCACCCGAATCGGAGACGGCCAGGCCATCCTGGTCGAACCCGCCAACAACGAACAAGGATGGACCGTCCGCACCGCAGGCAAAGATCGCTGGCACCCCACCGACTTCGACGGCCTCATCCTGTCGGCCCGCCGCCGAACCCAACCGAATGAAAACCGCCCCCAGGCCAGATAAACGTGCAGCTCAGCAAGTGTCGCCCCCGCGCCCGCGGGGATGGTCCCACGATCGTGCCGTACGCGCTCCGGTCGGCGAAGTCGCCCCCGCGCCCGCGGGGATGGTCCGTATCCATACTGCCGGGCTCCGGTCGCGCCACAGTCGCCCCCGCGCCCGCGGGGATGGTCCCCCGGCGTGGATCTCGGCGGCGCTGCCGGTTTCGTCGCCCCCGCGCCCGCGGGGATGGTCCCACCAGGTGCCGCAGGAACGGGGTTGCGCATCGGTCGCCCCCGCGCCCGCGGGGATGGTCCGTCGTCTAGCCAGATGTTGACGGCGCTCTGCTCGTCGCCCCCGCGCCCGCGGGGATGGTCCCGTCCCGACCCGCACGCCCGAGCAGGTGCGTAAGTCGCCCCCGAGCCCGCGGGGATGGTCCGAGCTCGCCGGGCGGCTGCACGCCCTGCTGAAAGTCGCCCCCGCGCCCGCGGGGATGGTCCTGAGTGCCAGTGCGAGCCGTGGGAGCGGCGCGAGTCGCCCCGCGCCCGCGGGGATGGTCCCCCTCGCCTGTATGTCGCGCGCCGAGTATGGTGGTCGCCCCCGCGCCCGCGGGGATGGTCCGGCGAACGGGCAGCTCGGCGTGTCCGACAAGCAGTCGCCCCCGCGCCCGCGGGGATGGTCCGAGCATGGCCGAGGCGTGGGACACGTACACCACGTCGCCCCCGCGCCCGCGGGGATGGGCCGCGGATCACGATCCGGAAGCCGGAGTCGTGGAGGCGCGCCAGGATGGCGGCGAGACGGAGCCGTCTACCTACGGAACAGACCCGAGCCGCGGCGGGTCGGCCAGGTGCGCGGCGACGGCGGCGGTGAGGGAGTCGTCCTCGGCGAGGTCGTCGGCGCCGATGACCGACAGCAGGGCTCGTACGGCGTCGGCGCCCCGCCGGTCGGCCCACGCCTGGCTCAGCCGCGCCGCGGCGGGGTCGTCGGGCTCGCCGTCACGGGTGTGCCTGGCCCACGCGGCCAGCGCGAGCTCCAGCATCGGCGTCTGCGCGCCCGCCGCGCGTAGCTCGCGCAGCGGGGCCAGCCAGCGCTCGGGCACCTTGAGCGAGCCGTCGGCGGCGATCTGGCGCAGCCTGTGCCGCATGGCGTGGTTGGCGAAGCGCTCGATCAGGGCGTCGGTGTACGCCTCGGAGGAAAGGCCGCCGGTCAGCGTCGCCGCCACCTCGGCCGTGTAGGCGCGTACGACCGGCTCGCCCCACGGCGTGTCCATGACGTCGGCCACGGTCTCGCACCCCGCGGCCAGCCCCAGGTAGGCCATGAGCGAGTGGGCGCCGTTCAGCAGCCGCAGCTTCATCATCTGGTACGGGCGGACGTCGGGCACGAAGGTGACGCCGGCGGCCTCCCAGCGGGGCCGGTCGGAGGCGAAGGCGTCCTGGACGATCCACTGGCTGAACGGCTCGCCCACCACCGCCCCCTCGTCCCGCAGGCCCAGCGCCAGCGCGGCCGTACGGAGGTCGGCGTCGGTGGTGGCGGGCACGATGCGGTCCACGACGGTCGAGGGGAAGGCGACCGTGGAGTCGATCCAGTCGAGCAGGCGATCGCGCTCCGGCCAGCCGCTCGCGGCGGCGTATTCGCGGACGAGCCGCCCGGTGATCTCGCCGTTGCCGACCATGTTGTCGCACGACACGACGGAGATGGGAGCCCCCACCCGCATCCGCGCACGCAGTCCGGCGACGAGCTGTCCTACCACGGTGGCCGGCGTGGGCGCCCCCGCCAGGTCGGCTCGCACCAGCGGATCGCCGACGGCGAGGCCACCGGTCGCCGGATCCCACCGATAACCCTTCTCCGTCACCGTGATCGTGACCACGGCCACGTCGGGGCTGGCCAGCAACGCCGCCAGCCGGTGCCCGTCGTCGACCGCGTGCAGCACCTCGACGACGGACCCGACGACCTGGACGGCGGGTCCGCCGAGCTCCCGCCGCGCCAGGGAGTAGAGGCCGTCCTGCGGGCGAAGCCGGTCCACGACCGTACGGCTGCGCTGGGTGACGCCCGCGATGCCCCAGCCGCCACCATGCGCGGCCTCGGCCGCCTCGGTGTAGACGGCCTGGTGGGCCCTGTGGAAGGCGCCGATGCCGAGGTGGACCAGGCGTGGTCGCAGCGAAGCGGGGTCGACCGCGGGGCGCGACGGCTCGGGCACCCGGGACAGCGTGGCTCGGGAGAGCCGGTCGGTGGTGCTCACCAGTCGTGCACCGAACCGTCGGCCCTGCGGCTGACCGGCAGATACTTCGGCTCGTACGGGAAGTGGGCGGCGGCCTCCTCGTCCATCTCCACGCCCAGGCCCGGCGCCGTGGAGGGGTGGAGGGCGCCGTCGCGCAGCTCGTACGTAGGGCGGAACACCTCGTGGGTGACCGGTTCGTGCTCCATGTACTCCTGGACGCCGAAGTTGGGGACGGTCACGTCCAGGTGCACGGCCGCCGCCATGCTGACGGGCGACAGGTCGGTGGCGCCGTGCGAGCCGGTGCGCACCTGGTACAGCTCTGCCAGGTTGAAGATCCGGCGGACGTGGGTGATGCCGCCGGCGTGTACGACGGAGACCCGGATGTAGTCGATGAGCCGCTCCGTAATGAGCTGCTGGCAGTCCCAGATGGAGTTGAAGACCTCCCCGACGGCTATCGGCGTCGTGGTGGCCTGGCGGATCTGACGGAAGGACTCCTGCAGCTCGGCGGGGGTGGGGTCCTCCATCCAGAACAGCCGCAGGTCCTCAAGACGCCGCCCGAGCCGCCCCGCCTCGGTGGGGGTGAGCCGGTGATGCACGTCGTGCAGCAGGTGGAAGTCGAAGCCGAACCGTTCGCGCACCGCCGCGAGGTAGCCGGGGGCGAAGTCCAGATATGCCTCGGTCGACCACATCTGCTCGTCCGGCAGCGAGGCGTTGGCCGGTTCGTACACTCCCCGGCCGTGCCTGACGCCGTAGCTGCCGGGGGTGCCGGGCACGGCGGCCTGGGCGCGGATCGCCTGGTAGCCGAGATCTCTGAAGCGCGCGATGTCGTCCAGCAGTTCGGCGACGTCGCCGCCGCTGGCGTGGCCGTACACCATGGCGCCCTCGCGGGCCTTGCCGCCGAGCAGCTCGTAGAGCGGCAGCCCGGCCACCTTGCCCTTGATGTCCCACAGGGCGGTGTCGACGGCGGCGATGGCGGTCATGGTCACGGGACCGCGGCGCCAGTAGGCGCCCTTGTAGAGGTACTGCCAGGTGTCCTCGATGCGGGCGGGGTCGCGGCCTATCAGCAGCGGCACGACGTGGTCGCGCAGGTAGCCGGCGACGGCCAGCTCGCGGCCGTTGAGGGTGGCGTCTCCCAGGCCGGTCACGCCGTCCGAGGTCGTGATCTTCAACGTCACGAAGTTGCGCCCCGGCGAGGTGACGATGACCCTCGCGTCGGTAATGGTCGCCATATATCCCGCTCCCCTCAGGCGCCCGTGGTCTGGACGGCGCGGGGCTGGTCGGCGTACTCCTTGCCGGCCAGGCGGCCGGGCGCCGTCTCGGGCATGAAGAACAGCGCGATGACGCTGATCAGCACGAGAGCGCCGACGTACACCGCCACCCAGCCGAAGGAGCCGCCACCGGCGATCAGCAGAGCGGCCGCGACCACCGTGAAGGGGCCGGAGGCGATCATCGAGCCGAACTGCCAGACGAGCGAGACGCCGCTGTAGCGGACCGCGGCCGGGAACAGCTCGGGGAAGTAGGACGCCTGCGGCGCATAGGTCCCCGCGTGGCCCAGCGCCAGACCGGCGACGAGGAGCAGCACGATGACGGCCATGTTTCCGGTCTCGATGGCCTTGAACGCGGGCACGATCAGCACCAGGTTCAGCACGGCGGCGGCCAGGTAGACCGGGCGGCGGCCGATCCGATCGGTGAGGCGGCCGATCAGCGGGATCGTGATGAGCTCGCACACGATCGCGATGATGACCGCGTTGAGCACCATGGAGTCGTCCACGCCGTGCTGCTTGCCGTACGAGACGAGGAAGACGGTGTAGAAGGGGAACACCGCGGCCTCGACGAACTTCGTGAACAGCCCGCCGAACACCTCCTTGCGGTGGTTGCGCATCAACAGGGGCAGCGGGGCGCTTTCCGCCTGCTTCTTCCTCCTCGCGGCCTTGAAGACCTCCGACTCGTCGATGCGCAGGCGGACGAACAGGCCGATGACCACGACGACGGCACTGAGCAGGAACGGCACCCGCCAGCCCCACGAGAGGAACGACTCTTCGGAAAGGGAACCGGTCAGCACCGCGAACAGCGCGCTGGGCACCAGGTAGGCGGCGGGGCTGCCGAGCTGCACGAAGCTCGCGTACCAGCCGCGGCGGGCGGGCGGCGCCGCCTCCATGGTGAGCAACACGGCGCCGCCCTGCTCGCCGCCCACCCCGAACCCCTGCACGAGGCGGACGAGCACCAGGATCGCCGTCGCCCACATCCCGATCTGCTGGTACGTGGGCAGCAGGCCGATGGCGAAGGTCCCCAGGCCGGTCAGCAGCAGCGTCGAGACCAGCGCCCGCTTGCGGCCGATCCGGTCACCGATGTGGCCCCAGACCAGGCCCCCGAGCGGCCGGGCGAAGAACCCCACGGCGTACGTCGAGAAGGCCGCCAGCGTCCCGACGGCGGGATCGACCTCGGGGAAGAAGATCTTGTTGAAGGCGAGCGCGGACGCGGTGCCGTAGATGAAGAAGTCGTAATACTCCGCCACGGTTCCGACGACGGACGCTCCGACGGTCCGCCGCAGGTCCCTCGGCGCGACTGCATCTCCATCGTTCATGAACGGCCTCCTCGCAGACGACTCAGATTACGTACTCGTTACGTGGTCGACTACCATACAAGTGCACCAGACACTTTTGTCTAGTGGTAAGAAGGACTCCTATGGCATCGAAGGAAGGACTGCAGGCCGCTCGCGCTCGCGGCAGGAACACCCGCCAGCTCGTGCACGAACTGCTACGGACCCAGATCATCAATCTCGAGCTGGAGCCGGGCGCGGCCCTGTCGGAAAACGACCTCGCCGCTGAGCTGAACGTCAGCAGGACCCCCGTGCGGGAGAGCCTGATCCTGCTGACCGACGAGGGGCTCGTCGATGTCTATCCACAGATGGGCACGTTCGTGGCGCGCATCAAGTTCAGCGACATCGCCTCGGCGCAGTTCATCAGGGAGGCTCTGGAGATGGCCGCGTTGCGCGAGGCGGTGACGCGGGTCACCGACCGCGACGTGGCCGACCTGCGCACCCTGCTCTCCGCGCAACGCGACGCGGAAGAGCGCGCGGACACCGAGGCCTTCTTCCAGCTCGACGAGGAGTTCCACGCGCGGCTCATGGCGGTCAGCGGCCACGGCGACGCCTGGCGCGTCGTCGGTCAGGCCAAGGCGCAGCTCGACCGGGCCAGGCGGCTGTCGCTACCGCTCACCCAGCAGCTCCACCTGCTGATCCGCCAGCACACCGACGTGGTCGACCGGCTGGAGGACCGCGACCTGGAGCTCGCCGAGGAGGCGCTGCGGCGGCATCTGCGCCTGGTGCTGAGCGACGTGGAGAAGATCAGGGCCCGGCATCCCGAGCTGTTCAGCGACGACGACGTGCCGGTCCGCCCGCGCCGCGAGACCCGGCGCTCCTCTGCCCAACCCCGATGAGCCCGACCCCGATGAGCCCAACCCCAATGAGCCCGAACCCCGATGAGCCCGAACCCCGATGAGCCCGACCCCGATGAGCCCGAACCCGATGAGCCCGTGAATCCACCGCGACGAGAGGAACGCATGTGAGCACCGCAGCGCCGGGGGAGGAACGGCTCCCTCTCGGAGGGCCGTCCATGAGCGAGCGGACCGGGGGGCTCGTCACCGTGGGAGAGACCATGGCCCGGCTCACCGCCGGGCGCGTCGGGCCGTTGCGGCACTCCTCCGACATGGCCGTCGGCATCGGCGGCGCCGAGAGCAACGTGGCGATCGCGGTGCGGCGGCTCGGTGGTTCCGCCACCTGGATCGGCCGCGTGGGGGCGGACGGCTTCGGCGACCTGGTGCTGCGAGAGCTGCGGGCCGAGGGCCTGGAGGTGCGCGGCCTCGTCGACGACCAGGCGCCGACCGGGCTGATGGTGAAGGAACGGCGCACCAGTAGTTCGCTCAGCGTCTGGTACTACCGGGCGGGCAGCGCCGGATCGCGGCTGCGGCCCGCCGATGTGTCCGAGGAGGCCATCGCACGGGCCTCGCTCCTGCATGTCACCGGCATCACCCCCGCACTGTCGGACTCGGCCGCCGATGCCGTACGCCATGCGGTGAGGCTGGCCCGGCACCATGGCCTGATCGTCTCCTTCGACGTCAACTACCGCTCACGGCTGTGGACGCCCGAGCAGGCCGGCAAGGGACTGATCGACATCCTGCGTGACAGCGACGTGGTCTTCGCCGGCGTCGAGGAGGCCGAGCTGTTCGTGTCGGCCACGGACGACCCCCTCGACCTGGCTGCCCGGCTCGCCGATCTCGGCCCCTCCCAGGTGATCGTCAAGCTGGGCGCGCGGGGCTGCGCCGCCGTCATCGACGGGCGCCGCCTGACGCGTGCCGCCGTACCGGTGGATGTCCTCGACCCGGTAGGGGCGGGGGACGCCTTCGTCGGCGGCTACTTGGCCGACCTGCTCGCCGGTGAGCCACCAGAGGTCCGGCTGGACACCGCCGTCACCGTCGGCGCGTTCGCCTGTACGGTCTCCGGCGACTGGGAGGGCCTGCCCACCCGGGCCGAGCTCGGTCTCCTCGCCCGCCGGGAGGACGTGACGCGCTGAGCAAGGCCCGGAGAGCCGCCAAGCGGTCCTCACTCCCGGCGTTGATCGCGGCGGTTGTCACTGGCACCCCGTTCGAGGCTTGGACCCTGACCATGCTCCCGACCGCAGGCAGTGCCTGGATCAGTGACCCGGCCCGGAGCGACCGCTGTTGTGGACAGTGGTTCGGCGGACGTGGGCTGAATCGCCCTCAGAGTTGCGCGCCGTGGGTCTTCTGCTTGCCGGCGAGGATGCCCTGGGCGTCCTGCGGCCCGGCCGAAGGCTCCCGGCTGTTCTCAGGCCTGTCGGCGAGCTTGAGCCAGACCACTCCGGCGATGATGATGGCCAACCACAGGGCCTTGACCGGGGTGAGGGTCTCGTCGAAGAAGATGGGACCCAGCAGCGCCGCACCGGCCGCCCCGATTCCTGCCCAGACGGCGTAGCCGATACCGACGTCGATGGTGCGCAGCGCGACGCTCAGCGCCCAGAGCGTCAGAAGGAAGAACACGACGGCGACCAGCGACCACTGCAGGCGCGTGAAGCCGTGGCTGCCACCGACGGAGAGCGCGTACCCGATTTCGAACCCTCCGGCGAGGAGGAGCGTGAGCCAGGAGCTGGCCGATGAGCGGCTGTTGTCGGACATGTACGCGATTCCTTTCGCGAGGATGGGGTCAGAGGCTGGCGGGATCTCTAGGCGACACCACTGAGCTGGAGGCCGACGACCCCGATGATGATGACGGCGATGCCCACCGCCTTGCGCCAGGTCAGGCGCTGGCCGAAGAGCAGCACGCCGAGCAGGGTGATGCCGACACCGGCGACGGACGTCCAGATGGCGTAGCCGACGCCCACGTCGAAGGTCAGCAGAGCCTGGCTGAGGAAATAGGTCGCGATGGCACCGCTGAGCAGGGTCGCGATGGTCCACTTGCGGTTCTTGAAGCCTTCGGCCTTTCCGGCCGCGATGGCGACGGTGATCTCGAAGATGGTCGCGATGGCGAGGTAGACCCACTGCATGAGCAGTCCTTTCGTTGATGGGGGCCGGTTGTGAGGCCGGCCGCCATGAGTTCGCCGTTCCATGTGAACGTGGTGGCACGGCAGAGCGCTGGTGCGCCAGGAGGTCGGGCGGAGTCGGGGTGGTCCGGTCGTCGGTGTCACCGTGAGCCGGTCGCACAGTCGGGCGCTGCGAACCCGGCCAGTTGAACGCCGGGTCGTGTCAGCACCCGTCGATGCCGCAGGCGGCGCCTTGGGCGACCGCCTGTTCGGCCTGGGCGTCGAGCACGGCCTTGCGGATCTGGGCTGCGGTGGGGACGCCTTCGATGCGGTGGCGCCCGCCGATGATGATCGTGGGAACGACGGAGATGCGGTGCGCCTCGGCGGTCCGCAGTGCCTCCTGGTGGGTCTCCGTGTACGTCCCGGATTCCAGCGCCTTGATGAAACCGGCCTTGTCGAGGCTCAGTTCTGAGGCGATGTCGGCGAGGACATCCAGTTGACCGATATCCCGGTTCTCCTGGAAGAAGGCCCGCAGCACGCGCGGAGTGTATTCCGCGGCCTTGCCGTGCTCGGCCGCGTACTGGTAGCCCTCGAACGCCAGCCGGGTGTAGGGCTGCGGTGAGACCGTGGGCAGAGTGATGTCCACGCCCATCCGCCGGGCCATGGGATAGACCGATCGTTCCCAGATCGCCGGCAGGTACTCGTCCTCCGGCCGCAACGTCGGGGTCGGGTAGGGCCGCAATTCGTACGGCATCCATTCGACCTCGACGTCGAGGTCGTGGGTGGCCTCGTGCAGTGGCCCCTCGGCCAGCATGCAGAACGGACAGACATAATCCGACCAGACTTTGATACCGACCTTGCTGGTCTGCGTATCGGTCATCTTCACCTCCGGTCCATGGCGAGGAATTCTTCGAACGGCTTGGTCCCCTCGGGGATCTGCAGCGAAGTGACCTTGATCGGCCAGGCCGCCGGGTCCTTGGCGAAGATCGAGTACGACCCCGAGTAGTCGAAGCCGTACCTGGCGGCCGTCTCGCGGTCGGCCGCGTGGACGATGTGGCCGACGTTGAAATACAGCGCAACCATGTAGCACAGCGCGCAGGGCTCTCCGGAGGCGATCAGCGTGGCCCCCGCGGTGGCGTGCAGCCCATACTTGGCGGCGGCCTCACGCAGCGCGACCACCTCCGCGTGCGCGGTGGGGTCGTTGTCCTCGCGTACCCGGTTGAAGCCCATGCCGAGGACACGACCGTCGTTGACCACCACTCCGGAAAACGGGATGCCGCCCTTGGCGACGTGCTCGCGGCTGATCCGTACCGCCGCACGGACGTATTCGATCAGCTCGCTCTCTGGGATCTCGGTATGGGACATGTTCGCTTCCCGTCTCAGGCCGTGGTCCGGCTCCGCCGGACGGCACCGCCGACGGTGGAGGCCAGGGACCACGGGCGGTCAGAGTCCCCGGCAACCTGCCGAACATTTGCTTGTACGTGCATGTTCGTAGCCTTCATGGGTCCCCCTGCGTGAGTCAAGCGAGTGGGTTAAGCTTGCATGAACATGTATCTTTGTGTCAACGCGCTGCCCGAGATGGAGCTGCTTCATGACTACGATCTCTCAGGCGCCGGCCGCCTCGTCCGACCAGGCCGTGTGGGGGAGGGTCCTCACCCTGCACGCGCAGGTGGAGCGTCAGCTCACCCAGGCCCTGCAGCGCAGGCATGGAATAGGGCTCTCCGAATTCCGTGCCCTGGAGTGTCTCGTCCAGGCCAAGGACGGCGAGCTGCGCATGCAGGAGCTCGCTGACAAGGTCGGGCTCGGGCAGAGCTCGGTGACCCGGCTGGTCGGCCGGCTCTTCTCGGCCGGCTTCGCCGTCCGGGACGTGTGTCCCGACGACAAGCGCGGCGTCTACGCCGTCATCGTCGATGCCGGCAGGCAGCGCTACGCCGAGGCGCGTGGCACCTACTCCGAGGTCCTCAGCGCGGCGCTCAACACCGCCGGTGCCACCCCGGAGCTGGGCAGCACGGTCCAGGCGCTGCGCGGCGCGGTCTGAGCGGCATCGTTTCCCCTTTCCGGGTTGAGCCCCCGGACGAATCGCCCGCCGAAAGCCGTCCCCCGGGACGGCTTTCGGCGTTTTCGTGCGTGGGGCGGGCGAAGATGACCGGTTTCGGTCAGCGGGGCGTTTCAGTCGCGCATTGAGGGCGCGCATTGAGGGCGCGCATTGAGGGCTTGCCGGCCGGCGCTCCGGTCTGGTCGCCACACCGAGCCGGAAGGCCCGCACCCGTGAAACCGGTGCGACCTCATCGTGCAGCCCGACCGTAAACATGCGCAGTCAAGTACCTCCGGACGGTTGACGAATCGGATCAAAATACATGCTTGACTATGCATTGATCGTAGGTACAGTTGATCACGGCTCGATCACAGGGTCGTGATGCCGGGTCGTGATGCCGGGTCGGTCGCGCTATGGCCGCAGGCACCGAGAGTTCTTTGGCGACTCGATCGCCGTCCGCCTCCGCTGTAATCGCTTCTCTCATGAACAGATGCAGGAATGGGGGAAACCGTGCCATCACCACGCCTTCTTGATGCGCTGGCCGCGCACGCCCGAGGCCGGCCCGACCAGGTGGCCCTGATCCGGGGCGAGCAGCAGGTGACGTACCGCCAGTTGGCCGGCGTCGCCGAGGACCTGTGCGGTGTCCTGAACAGTCTCGGGCTCGACCGGAGGCAGCCGCTGTGCGTGCCCGCGCACAAGACGCCCGCGACGATCGCCCTGCTCATCGGCGCCTTCCGGGCCGGCTACGCGGTCCTTGCGCCCTCGCCCGAACTGGGCTCCACCGCCCGTGCGGCGCTCGCCGCGCAGGCCCGGTGCTCCCGGGTGCTGACCGTGGATGACCAGGGGGTCCTTGCCACCGCCCCGGTCGTGCCGGACGAGCAGGCCGCACGGGACTTCGACGCCGTGGACCCCGCCACCGCACCGCTGCTGCTCACCACCTCCGGTTCCACTGGTACGCCGAAAATCGTCCCCATCCCTGGCGATGCCTTCGACCGGTTCGCCGACTGGGCGACCGGCCGGTTCCGCCTGACCCAGAAGGACACGCTGCTGAGTTACGCCCCCCTGAACTTCGACCTCTCCCTGCTGGATGTGTGGACCCCGCTATGGCTGGGCGCCCGAGCCGTTCTCGTCGAACAGGAGTTCAGCGCGGACGCCCGTCACCTGCAGGAACTGGTCACCCGGCACAAGGTCACCTTCGTCCAGGGCGTGCCCATGCTGCACCGGCTGCTCACCCAGGACGGCGCGATCCATCCGGCGGTCCGCACAGTGATCTTCACCGGGGACGCGCTGCCGCAGGCGCTGCTGCGGCAGCTTGGCACCGCCTTCCCCCACGCCGGCTTCCACAACGTCTTCGGATGCACAGAGACCAACGACAGCTTCATCTACGACGCCGACCCTGCGGAGGCCGGTGAGCGGATCCCCATCGGCCGGCCGCTGCCCGGGGTGCGGGCCCTGCTGCTCGACGACGAGGGCCAGGTCCTTCACGGTCCCGGTACGGGTGAACTTCTCGTGAGCACGCCGTTCCAGACCTCCGGATACCTGCAACGCTCCCGCAACGAAGGGGTGTTCGTGCCTGCTCCCGACGGCGGCGACGAGGTCTTCTACCGCACCGGCGACCTCGTCACCCGGGACGCCGACGGCCTGTACTGGCTGAAGGGGCGCACCGACTTCCAGGTCAAGGTCCGCGGGGTGCGGACCAACATGCAGGAGGTCGAGAACGTCCTGGCGGCTCACCCCGACGTCGCCGAGGCCGCCGTGGTGGCGATCCCCGACCCCGAGGCCGGCTACCGGCTGCATGCCCAGGTGACCCGTCGGCCCGGCACTTCGCTCACCTCGTTGCGACTGCGCCTGCACAGCGCCGAGCGCCTGCCCCGCCATGCCATCCCGTCCTCCGTGCACGTGGGTGACGCCCCGCTGCCGCGCACATCCACCGGAAAACCCGACCGCAATCTCATCAAGTCAGCACGACAGAAGGAGAACCGCGCATGACCTCCCTGGTTGACGAAATACGGGGATACATCGTCGCCGAGTTCCTCGACGGAGAGGACACGGCGGAGCTGACCTCGGACTTCGATCTCATCAACAGCGGTGTCGTCGACAGCCTGGGCGTGGTCCGGATCGTTTCGCACATTTCCCGGACCTACTCGATCCCGACCGACGACATCCCTTTGACCCCGGACGGCTTCCGCAGCATCGGCGCCATTTCGGCGTTCGTCGAGAACGCGACGAAGACCGCCGCCTGAGCCGGCGTCCGGATTCGGGCGGAAGACCGGAAGACGCTCCTGGAGCATCTCCCGAACATTTTCCGGAAGGCAACCAACCTCAATAAGGAGACTGCCATGATTGTCCGCAGCAGCAGTGAGATCGTCCCCGTCGAGTGGGGAAACGGCACCAGCTACCGCCTGCTCACCGAGGCCGACGGCATGGGCTTCACGGTGTGCGAGACCTCGGTCCGCAAGGGCACCACGAGCGCCCTGCAGTACCGCCGTCACCTCGAGGCCTGCTACTGCACCGGCGGCTCCGGCGAGATCGTCACCGTGTCCGGTGAACGCTTCAAGATCACCGAGGGCACCTTATACGCCCTCAACGAGCACGACGCCCACTACCTCGTGGCCTCCGATTATGAGGATCTGAGGCTGGTTTCCGTGTTCACCCCGGCCCTGCGCGGTGACGAGAAGCACACGCTGTCTTCCGACGGCTTCTCCCAGTACTGAGATTCCGCGATCCGGTCCGCCCCGCCGGCAGCGGGGCGGACCCGGCCCCGACCAGCGACGTACCGGAAGGCGGCACACCTATGACGTCCGCACCGTCGGCACCGCGCACCGCCGGCATCGAATGGGACCCGTACACCCTCACCGCCCCCTGGGCGGACGAACTCAACCAAGATGTCGAGGAGTGGGACGCCCGCGCGGAGTTCCCCTGGGAGAAGTGGAAGATAATCCAGCGCTCTGGACTGCTCGCCGTACCGTTCGCGACGCAGTACGGCGGCCGCGGCGGCACCCTGACCGACACGATGCGCGCCCTGGAGGGCCTCGGGCGCACCTGCCGCGACATCGGCCTCGGCTTCTCCGCCTCCACCCAGATCGTCAGCGTCGGCGTCCCGCTGCAGGCGTTCGGCGCCGAGGAGCTCAAGTCCCGTTTCCTGCCCGGGATCGTCACGGGCGATCTGGTCACCGCGCACGCCATCACCGAGCCGGGCAACGGCTCGGACGCCCTGAACATCTCCACCACGGCGACCCGCGACGGCGACGACTACGTCATCGACGGCGGCAAGATGTTCATCACCAATGCCCCGATAGCCGATCTCTTCCTGCTGTACGTACGGACCGCCGAGCCCGGCCCGTTCGGCCTGAGTGTCTTCCTGGTCGAGCGAGACACCCCCGGTCTCCGGGTAGGCGAGCCGCTCGACAAGATGGGGCTGCGCACCTCCCCGCTGAGCGAGGTGACGTTCGAGGGGATGCGTGTGCCCGCCGCACGGCGCATCGGCCAGGAGGGCGCCGGCTTCCTGATCCTCGACTATGTGATGAAGCGGGAGATCCTTTTCTCCTTTTCCCTCACGCTCGGCGAGATGGAACACCGTCTGGAGCGGGTGCTCGGGTACGCCAGGTCCCGCCGCCAGTTCGGCGCACCGATCGGTGCCTTCCAAGGTGTCGCTCACAAGATCGCGGACATGAAGATCGCGGTGGAGACCGCCCGCAAGTGGCTCACCGACACCGGCGCCAAGGTGGAAGCCGGCCAGGACGCCACGCTCGACATCGCCGCGACCAAGATCGTGGTCAGCGAGGCCAACAAGCGCACGGCGCTCGACGCCGTCCAGATCTTCGGCGGCCAGGGCTATCTCACCGCCACCGGCATCGAGCGGGACGTCCGCAACGCGATCGGCGGGACCATCTACTCCGGCACCAGCGAGATCCAGCGCAACCGCATTGCCTCCCTCCTCGGTCTGTGAGCCGAAAGCCGACGAAAGGGTGACCATGAACGCAGCGACTTCGGGCGACCTCCGACGGCTCACCGCGCCCACCGGCTTCCTCGACTACGAGAGCGACTCAGTCCAGTCGTTCATCGACGAGGCGGTCAGCGACCGCGGCGCGGACAAGCGCCGGCTGGCCGTCGAGCTCTACTACGCCGTCCGAGACGACGTCCTCTACGAGGTGTACGGGGCCGATCTGTCCCCGCAGGGACTGCGGGCCAGCCACACCGCGTCCGTCCGCGAGGGCTTCTGCCTGCACAAGTCGACGCTGTACGCGGCGGCCTGCCGGGCCGTGGGCATTCCCGCCCGGGTCCACTACGGCGATGTGCGCAACCATCTCGCCTCCGACCGGCTGCGCGCCCACGTCGGCGGGGATGTCTTCTTCCACGCTCTCAACTCCGTCTACGTGGACGGCAGATGGGTCAAGGCCACCCCGGTCTTCAACAAGATCCTGTGCCGCCTGTACGGGATGAAGCCGCTGGAGTTCGACGGCACCGCCGACAGCCTGTACCACCCCTTCGACGACCAAGGCCGCCAGAGCATGGAGTTCCTGGCCGACCACGGCGGCTTCGACGACGTTCCCTACGAGTTCGTGATGGAGAACATGCGCCGCAAGCACCCCAACTTCCTGAGCGCCGCCGGCACCGGCACGGTCCGTGGCGGCTCGCTGGCCGCCGAGGCGCCCGCCTGACCCGGCCCGACGACGAGGAGACGCCGAGATGAACACTATCCGAGCACAGAAGGACGGCTGGGAGGCCCGGGCGCGCATCGGCCTGGTCGTACCGCACGCGGACGTGGGCCCGGAGTCGGAGTTTCAGGTGATCGCGCCCGAGGACGTGTTCCTGCACGGCTCGCGCGTCCACTTCGGCGCCATGCGAGCCGGCGGCGAGATGGACCCGAAGATTCCGCACGACCCGGTGCGGGCCTTCGTCGAGCCGCCGCACATCGACCACGCGGTGGAGTTGCTGGCCGCCTCCCCGCTCGACGTGATCGCGCTGGGCTTCACCAGCTCCGCCTACGTCCTCGGAGCGAGCGGTGAGAAAGAGCTGTTCGACCGGCTGGGGCGCCACACCCGCGGCATCCCGCTGACCGGCACCACCGCTGCGGCCGTGACCGGCTTCGCCGCACTCGGCGCCCGCAAGGTGGCGATCGTCAATCCGCCGTGGTTCGACGACCGGCTCTCCGGGCTCGGCGCCGGCTACTTCACCGAGCAGGGCTTCACGGTCGTCCACCACGGCCCGTGCGGCCTGCCCAGCAACCAGAAGCTGATCACCCCGCACGCCCTGGCGGACTGGATTCGCACCACCGTCGCGGGGCACCGGCCCGACGCCGTCCTGGTCGCCGGGAACGGCATCCGCGCGGTCGGCGTCATCGACGCCCTGGAGCAGGAGCTGGACTTCGCCGTCCTGACCGCCAACCAGGTGCTGTTCTGGCACGCCCTGCACCTGGCCGGGGCCGGCGAGATCGCCCGGGGGATCACCGGCTACGGGCGGCTGTTCGAAACGGCGCCCGGGAGCGGTGCGTCATGAGCATGCTGCCCGCCCTGGCGACGAGTCCAGGCTCACCTTCCCGCTGCCAGAGCACCACGACCCTCCCCTGAGGGGGCCCGAGGTCGGCGGCCCGATCGTGCGGCCACCGAGGCGCACGACTGATCATGTCGATGTCCGGCGAGATCAGTGAAGGTGCGCGAAACCGGATCAAGGTCCGGGTCACGAGCTCGACGGCGCCCGCTCGCCCAGGTCCAAGGCGCTACCTGGGCGAGCGGTCGCCCGCCGTACGCGCATCACCCGGCTGACCCCTCGCTCAGGGTTTCACCAGAAGGCAGGTAAGAATGCCTCATGGCAGATCTTCTTTCTGGCGATCCCGAGTTCGATCGGATCAAGGCGGAGTTCCAGGCGACATCGCGAGAGCTCTCCGATGTCATGAACAGGATCGGAGAGGTGGTCGGCGAGGCGACGAGCCGGGACGAGAAGATCAGGGTGCGGGTGTCGGGCTCGGGGCAGTTGATCGGGCTTCGGATCGATCCCCGGGCCATGAGAACAGGCTCGCAGGAGCTGGCTGACACGATCATGGAAACGTCGCGGCGGGCGGTCGAGGACGCGGAGCGGAAGCTGCTCGAGGTGGCGCGCCCGTACTTCGGGGAAGAGCGCGCGCAGGAGGATCGCCGCCGCTTCACCTGATCCGCGGGATCAGGCTGCGGGTGCCGTGGACGATGAACTTCTGGTACATCTGGTCCTCCGTGAGCCCGGTCTCGCTGCCCGGCAGCGGGTTGTCGCCATGCTGCACGTCCAGGGTCATCGAGTACGCGGTCGAACCGGCCATGCGGGGGATGAACGAGCCGGTGTTCAGTTCGGCCCCGTTCGGCAAGGTGATGGGCGCGGCCAGCGACTTCAGGCCCGGGATATTCCGCATCACGGCCGCCGTCCCGTCGGCGACTCCGTTGAAGGCCACGTTCGCGACGAAGTTCTCACGGTAGGCGGTCGCGTTGTAGTCGAGCGATCGGACATCGGCGCCGGACATGTCGGTCTTGATGCCGGCCACAGTGTTGAACGCCAGCGGGATCGCCACCTCACCCACCGGATACAACAGGCTGTCCGTCACCCAGTACGCCAGGGTGGCGAGAGCCGGTAAAAGGAGGATCACCCACTTGTTCGAGAGTGAGATGAGCAGATTCGCCTGCTTCCGCATGATCGCCTGGTAGAGCTTCCAGGTGATCGGCTGGTAGGCGATGGTCCACATCATGACCATCGTCGAGTACGCGCAGTAGCATGCGATGAAGTAGTTGATCGTCTCGATGACCTCGGCGTAGGCCCGGCACGCGTTGGCCGCCTGCCGGACCTTGACAGAGGTCATGAGCACCGCCTTGCCGTAGTCGTCGTTCCAGAACCTCCGGAACGCCGCAGCCGCGTCGTCGGTGCTGGTTTGCCAGACTTTCTGGGCGGATTCGTGCGCCTGCTGGAAGTGCTTGTCGATCGCATCGGCGATCATGTCCAGTCGGTCGGCCGCCTCGCGGATCTTGTCGGGATCCCCGTCGAGGTATGAGACGCCGAACAGCGTCTCGGGCGAGAGCGCGCCGGACAGGCCTCCCGCCGCGCCGGCGGCGCCCATGGCGCCGAGGGTCACTTTCGCCGTGATTCCGAAGGCCATGGCTCAGTCGAGCTTCACAGACGTGGTGGGCGTGCTGATGTCGTCCGTGCGCTCGGCGTACTCCACCAGTTTCCGGATGGCCGCGTTCTTGTCCGCCATGCTCGCGTAGTCGGCCGCCTTGACGTTCGTACTCATCTGCCTGACGGACGAGCCGATCGCCTCGTACGACTTGCTCATGTTGGTCAGCGCCTCTGTCATGCTCTCGAGGGCGC
The DNA here is from genome assembly GCF_012034195.1 of Microbispora sp. CL1-1. Taxonomy (NCBI): domain Bacteria; kingdom Bacillati; phylum Actinomycetota; class Actinomycetes; order Streptosporangiales; family Streptosporangiaceae; genus Microbispora; species Microbispora sp. CL1-1. Next base: position 26,453 of record NZ_JAATEK010000049.1, on the reverse strand, counting down.
TCTCGAAGCCGGGTTTCCCTTCCGCGCCACGGCGGAAGAGCCGAGCCGCTTCGTCACTGCCGAAATAGGGCAGCAGCGCGGCGAGCTCTTTCTGGAGAGGGGCGATCTCATCGAGGAGCTCCCCGCCCTGGCTGTAGATGGCCTGGCCACTCTCCTTCATGCTGGAGTGATCCATTTCCATCCCCTGGCCTGGCTGATCGGCGTCCACGCGTTCCTCCTCCAGTGTTTCTGTCTGAACAGGATCTACCTCCCTGGTTACCGCCAGATGTCCTATTCATTGAAAGTTGTGCACTGCCCCGGTTTTGATGGAGGCTCGATCAGAGGGGAAGATCGAGCTCAGGGCGTGGAAATCCTGCGCTGACCGCCGGAAATCTGCCGGAGAAAGGTGTGTCAGGTCGTCGCCGCGCCCTGGGCGACAAGGGCGACCACCCGCGCAACGTCTACCTGCCTGAGGACGCCGTCCTCCGGCGCGTCGACAGCCGGCTGTGCCAGGCGTCCGCGCCGCGGCGCCGGGGGCATCGTGTCGCCCATCCCTGGGCAAAGCAAAAGTGAGGGCCGAGGTGAATCTCAGCCCTCACATGATGAAAAGGTTCGTGTCCGAGGGGGGTCTGGAACCAAATCACTATGCGCGGATCGCTGCCGCTGACCTCTCCCTGGACGAGGAGGCCTGAGCAGCGATGGCCCCGAACTCCCTTGCGGTACGCCGCATCCAGCGTACGACGATCGCCGGTGTTTTCCTCCTGGCGGCGATCGCTGCGGTCGTCTCGTTCCGCCACATGCACGAGCTGTGCCTGCGTCACGGTGAGGATCGCCTGGCGGCGGTGCTCATCCCGATCGCCGTCGACGGCCTGATCGTCGTCGCCTCAATGTCCATCCTCTTGGCCAACCGGTCCGGCTTCCGTGGCGGCCTCCTGGCCTGGAGCCTGCTCGTGGTCGGCAGTCTGGCCAGCCTCGGAGCGAACGTCTCCATCGCGGAACCCAGCCTGATCGGCCGAATCATCGCCGCCTGGCCATCCCTGGCCTTGATAGGCAGCTACGAGCTCCTGATGTCCCAAATCCGCCGTTGTGCGGGAAGACAGGCACAAGTTGAAGATCTTCCTGCTCTCGACTCCGAGTCCGTCGCTGATCAAGACGCTGATCCTGCGGAGCAACAAGATGATCACGAGGAAGACGCCGCCTTGCCCGTTGGGATCAATGGGAACAGCCGGGTGCTTCAGAGAGAGGCCTGGCGGTGGGCCCAGCAGAAGCGCCAGGCCGACGGCGACTTTCCCAGCGGTATCGCGATCGCCCAGGCCTTCGCCCGCAGCCCCCGCTGGGGCCGCCTCGTCAAGAAGGCAGGTCTTGCTGGCGAGCTGAATTGACGTGAGCTGGACCGAGGTGCGCGGTCAGGGGGTGCATGACCGACCGGGCCGAGGAGCGCGGGTGGGTGCTCTCCTGTCGGAGGACTTGCCCCCAACAGGAGAGCGCAGCTACGCGGCCTTCTTGCTACGTGCGGGTTCGGCAGGGATACCGACAACCTCGACGGTCACACCATGCTCCCGCCCGAGCGTGTCGGCCATGCTCACGAGCGCGACCTGCGCGAACGGGTAGAGCGAATCGGGGGTCAGCTCCTTGCCCTTGAGGAGGATAGCCAGGACGATCTTGTTAGGAAGGAAGTCCTCCGGCACGGTCAGCCGGCCGCCGCTGAACTTCGCGACCTTGGCCCTGAACGCCGCGCGTGCCTCCGGCTGAAAGAACAGCGCCTGGGTCGAGACGAGGGCCTGGGTGAACTGATGGCTCAGCGGCTCAGAGCTGTCCGCCGCCTTGACGTGGACCAAGGTGTGCTTGTCGGTGAATCCGTCGCAAGCCTCGAATCCCCTACCCCGCCGATGCTGCGGCGTCCTGATGAACTTCCGGTCGAGGCACACGTACTTGTCCGACCCGAGGCGGTCCTGGACCCGGAGGTTGTAGTCCTTCTCCTCCTCCTCGCCGAGCCGCCACGGCGGCATCTCAAGCTCCGGCTTGTCCGTGATGAGCTCGTGCAGCCGCTGCCTGATCGACTCCACGTAAGTGGCGCCGCACTCATACCACTCGCCGTCACTGAGCTGGTAGATGCACGACCCGATCGACACCGTGGCCTCGATCCACCGGATGGCCTTGGCGCCGGCAATCCGTTCCTTGCCGTCACGGTCGGCGCACATCTCGACGCGCCCATCGCGCAGCGCGGTGACAGGGTCCAGGCAGTACTGCACCCTGCACCGGTACCGCAGGTCGTCGAGATCAAGGTCCTCCCTGACGATCGCGGTACTGCCGATCTTGATGCGGTACGAGCGCATCTCGTGACGCCGATCGGCAAGGTCGACCGGGACCACAACCTGAAGACGCAGGTCGCCGTGGCCACGAAGGCCGTCGCTCAACAGGGCATTGAGCCTGTCCCGCAGCTCACCAGGGGGCACGGGCTGGATCGCCTCGAGGCGCTTGAAGTCGGGCGGTACTTCCCGCTCGCTGATCTCGGTCAGCTGGCGCAGAAGGGCGAGGAACATCTTCGGATCCACGGGGATGGACAGGCGCAGGCCGTCCGCACCCTCGATGGAGACCGTCTTGCGATGGGAGAGACCGAGGTCAGACGCCCGGATCATTCCGCCGAGCCTCTTGACCAGTTCAGCATGATCGTGCAGGCCGATGCCGCCGATGGGGATGCCGCCGGGGACGAGGGTGGAGTCCTGCCGAGAGACACCACCAAGAGCCCGACGGACGACATCCCCGACTTCAAGAGGGTCGATGGCGCGCAGCGCGCAGCGAAGCCCGAAACCCGTCTCCTTGGCATCGCTGATCGACAGATATCCCTGCCCGAATCCGATGCCGTAGACGTGCTCGTCCACGCCGACGATGAGCACGGCTTCGGCGTCCTGCCTGTTGAGATCGAGCGGAATGCCGGTGAGCTGGGACAGGCTGGCGCACCAGCCGGTCTTGGTCGTCGGGAGCTGCCGGGAGTAGAGGAGCGCCGGGGCTCCGGCGATGTCGATCTGCACGACGTCGACTCCGGGTTCTGCGAGGCGGTCGACGGACGTGGCGTCGAACATCGCGTCTGCAGTCGGCGTAATGCCGGTGAGCCGGTACACGGTGGCAGGCAGGGTCGTGGGTGCCATCTGTTCCTCCACGGGGGTGGGGTAGCGGAAGCGGCTGGCCGCTTCCTGAGGGAGAGGTGCTTGCAGTTAGTATGACTGAAAGCACCGTTAGATAGTTCCCTCTTGGCAAACGAAGCTTCAAGTTGATACCGTCGGGACGGTTGCTTAGCGAGAGGGAGGTGCCGTGTCTCAGCCGTCCGTGCACGTAACCGCAGCTGAGATCGCACGTTTCGCCGGCGTCACGCGAGCGACTGTCAGTAACTGGCGGCGGCGCCACCCTGACTTCCCTGGCCCTGTTGCTGGTTCTGAAGCGAGCCCTCTCTACGACCTCACCGCCATACGCGCCTGGCTGAAGTCGCGCGGGCAGACGCCCACGGTCACGCCGATCGAGGAACTCCGGAACCTTCTGCGCCTGCGCATAGGCACGCCGGTCGCGACGCGGCTGCTCCCATTCGTGTACGCCACAGCCCGACTTGACTCAGCCGAGCAGGCCAAGCTGGCGAAACTGACCGACAACGACCTGGCCATCGCGGCGACCCGTGCAGTCACTGCTCACGCCGCCGATCTGCCCGTCACCCAGGGTGAAGACTTCGGCCCTGACGATGCTGAATTGCTGCGGGCCGTACTGAACGGCCTCCTTGCCGAAGGTGGTCAGGCGGTCCTCGACGTTTTGGCCGAGCGGGAACTGACAGACACCCACTCGATCGGCGCCTACCGCACCCCACAGCCGCTCGCCGATCTCATGGCACAGTTCCTCCATACCGACAACGGCTCTTACCCGGCAATAGTGTTCGATCCGGCCTGTGGCACCGGGAGCCTCCTGGAGGCGGCAGGCCGGCAAGGTGCGATTCGGCTCCTAGGCCAGGATCTGCTCGAGGTTCAAGCCCTACGTAGCGCTGTCCGCCTCAAGATCGCCCTGCCTGGCCGACACACGGTGATCCAAGCTGGGGACAGCATCCGCGCAGACGCTTTCGCTGACTTGCAAGCCGATGCAGTTCTGTGTAGCCCGCCTTTCGCTGATCGGGATCGGGGCCATGACACACTGATCTACGACCCACGCTGGACATATGGCGTGCCACCCCGCGGCGAGAGCGAGCTGGCCTGGGTACAGCATGCGCTGGCCCATCTGGCTCCAGGTGGGTATGCCGTACTGCTCCTGCCACCGGGGACGGGCTTCCGTTCCCCCGGAAGATCGATCCGGACTGAATTGCTCAAGGCGGGAGCATTGCGTGCGGTCATCGCCCTGCCGCCGGGCATCGTCGTCCCGCTGCACATTGGTCTCCACCTGTGGGTGCTACGCCGCCCCGACCAGAACCCGCCCACGGACTCGATCCTGATGATGGACCTGAGTCGCCAGTCGGACCGCCGTGAGACGATTGACTGGACCTCCCTAACCGATACGGTTCTTGCATCTTGGCGCTCCTATCTGGGTGACCCTGCACACTTTGAGCCCGTTCCTGAGTTGGCTCGGGCCGTGCCGGTGGTCGAGTTGTTCGGTGACAACGTCGACCTCACCCCCGTCCGGCATTTACACCGAACGAAGCTGGACCCCGCCGAGGCCTCTCGTCAGGCGCGTGCGCTGCTCGAGCAGCTTCATCGGAGCCTTGGCGATTTTTCGGCTGCGATAGATGCCCAGAGCTGGGCCGACAGCGAAACCGAGGGCAAGACATGGCGTACTGCCACTGTGAGTGATCTCGCTAAAGGCGGGATGCTCGTTGTCCGGCGCACGGTACGTGACACCTCTGACACTCCTCTATCAGAGGAACACCGCACCCGGCCCGTTCTCAGGAGCCGGGATGTCGCAACAAGCAGCCGCGCTACCGGCGTGGCTGACGAGGACCGAGCCGCGCCGCCGATTGTTGTAGAGACCGGTGATGTGCTACTGCCCAGGGTCGCCGCGCGTGAGCAGATAGCTTGCCGAGTCGCTGATGAGGATGATGCGGGCTGCCTGCTCGGACCCAACCTCACCGTGCTTCGCGTTGATCCGACCCGCATCGATCCGTGGTTCCTTGCCGGATTCCTGCTGTCCGAGGAGAACCTCGTCGCCGCCACAGGTTTGCGGCAGGACGTCTCTCTCGAACCCAGCAGACTCAAGGTGCCGCTGTTGCCGTTGCATGAACAACACAGGTACGGCAGAGCCTTTTACAACCTGAACTGGCTGGAACACGCTGCCCGTAAGGCCCGGAATCTGGCTTTTAACACTGCGCGGACGATCTCCGATGGCCTGACTCGGGGTGCGCTCGCGCCCCCGGACTCCTGATTTCGCAATCCGGTGGACACACTCGTGCGTCTCCAATAGGAACCAGACGTTGAAGAACACCCTCTGACAAGCAAAGAGAAGGACCCCTTGGACCTCGGCAAGCACTCTCAGCTGTCCAACCACGCCTGGGCCGTCGCCGACCTGCTGCGCGGTGACTTCAAACGGCACGAGTACGGCAACGTCATCCTGCCGTTCACGGTCCTGCGCCGCCTCGAATGCGTCCTGGAACCGACCCGAGACAAGGTCGCCGACGCTTACGAGGGCGGGGAGCGGCGGGAGTTCTTCCTGCGCCGGGCGTCCGGGCACAGCTTCTACAACACCAGCCGCTACACACTGAAGAAGATCGCCAGCGACCCTCAGCATGCCGCCGCCAACCTGGGCAAGTACGTGGCGGCTTTCTCCGAGAACGCCCGCGAGGTGCTGGAGAAGTACGACTTCGCCCAGCAGGTCAAGAAGCTCGACGAGGCGAAGCTCGTCTATCAGATCGTCGGCAAGTTCGCCGACCTCGACCTGCGGCCTGAGATGGTCGCAAACCAGCAGATGGGCTACGTCTTTGAGGACCTGATCCGGCGCTTCGCGGAAGCCTCCAACGAGACTGCTGGTGAGCACTTCACCCCGCGCGAGGTGATCGAGCTGATGGTGAATCTCCTCATCGCCCCCGACGCCGACCTGCTGCGCGAGAGCGGCGTCGTCCGCACCGTGCTCGACCCGGCATGTGGCACCGGCGGCATGCTCAGCGCCGCCGAGGAGCACATCACCGCCTTCAACCCTGGAGCCACGGTCAAGGTGTTCGGGCAGGAGCTCAACCCCGAATCGTGGGCGATCTGCCGATCCGATCTGATGATCAAGGGGCAGGACCCGGACAACATCGCCTTCGGCAATTCCTTCACTGATGACGGTCACCGGCGCGAGAAGTTCGACTACCTGCTCGCCAACCCGCCGTTCGGCGTTGAATGGAAGAAGATCAAGGACCAGATCGAGACCGAGCACAAGACCGAACCCGACGGCAAGTTCCGGGCCGGCCTGCCTCGCATCAACGACGGCTCGTTCCTGTTTCTGCAGCACATGATCTCGAAGATGAAGGCTCCCGCCGTCGGCGGCAGCCGCATCGCGATCGTCTTCAATGGCTCCCCGCTGTTCACCGGCGCGGCCGGCTCAGGTGAGTCGGAGATCCGCCGCTGGATCCTGGAGAACGACTGGCTGGAGGCGATCGTCGCGCTGCCGGACCAGCTCTTCTACAACACCGGGATTTCCACCTATTTCTGGATCCTCACCAACCGCAAGACCCCCGATCACCGCGGCAAGGTCGTCCTGCTGGACGCCCGGGACTACTGGCAGAAGATGCGCAAGTCCCTCGGCGACAAGCGCAAGGAGATCAGTAAGGACCACATCAAGGAGATCACCCGCCTGTACGGCGAAGCCCTCACAGTGGCCGACGACCCCGATCATCCGTTGCACAGCAAGGTCAGGGTTTTCCGCAACGAAGACTTCGGCTATCGCCGGATCACCGTCGAGCGCCCACTCAAGCTCCGCTTCGAACTCACCGAGGAGACCATCGAAGCGATCCGCAAGTCTGCCAAGCTCGACACTTACCTCGACGCCTGGAAGCTGGCCGATGCTCTACAGCCCCTCGTCGGGACCACGTGGGCGACGAAGGAGGAGGCATTTGGCGCCATCGAGAAGGCCGCGGTCGCGGTCGATCTGAAGTGGCCGGCCAAGGCGCCGTTCCTGGCGACACTGCGAGACCTCGTCGGCGTCCGCGACCCACAGGGCGAGGTCCAGTACAAGAAGAAGGACGTGATCGAGCCCGATCCGGAGTTGCGTGACTATGAGAACGTCCCGCTGGAGGAGGACGTCGAGGAGTACCTCAAGCGGGAGGTCCACCCGCATGTCCCCGATGCGTGGATCGATCATGACAAGACGAAGATCGGCTACGAGATCCCCTTCACCCGCCACTTCTACGTCTACACCCCTCCACGTCCGCTCGCTGAGATTGACGCTGAACTGAAGTCCCTCGAGGCCGAGATCCAGACTCTCCTCAGCGAGGTGACCGAATGAACTTCCCGAAATCTTGGGATATCCGTCGTTCCCGTTTCTGTGTTTCTTTGCGGGACGTGCGCGGAGAGGAAGCTCCCCTCGCGTCGGCAACAAAGGATGGCGTATTTCTCCGTGATGATCTGGAGATCTCGGTATGGAATCCGCTCTCGAATACCAGTAACTATAAGCTGGTAGAGTCAGATGATTTTGTAATCGGCTTGCGCTCATTCCAGCACGGAATTTCTCATTCTAAGGTCCGCGGAAACGTCAGTCCCGCATACACGGTCCTCCGCCCTGGGGCTGACGTCTACGCCGGGTACCTCAAGTACTACTTTAGGTCGAGCCTCCTTATCTCACAGCTCGCGAACATCACGCAGGGAATCCGTCAGGGGCAGGCGATCGACATTGAGGCCTTCCGTAATCTTCTCCTCCCAGTCCCTCCGTTGTGGGAGCAGCGGCGGATCGCGGACTTCCTCGACGCCGAGGCCACGCGTATCGACCGCTTGATAGAGCTACGGCAGCGACAATTAGTGATTCTCGCCGACCGCTATGCTTCTTCCATATCTGAGATCACCACTCCAGGGATTAGTGCATCCCGGGACCGGAACGCCAAGTGGCCGTGGCTTCCAGTTTCGCTCCAGACCGCGCGGCTCGGCTACTTGGCTCGGGTTCAGTCAGGCGTTACGGTGCACGAAGCGCGGGAACGGTCCGGCGAGGATGCTGAGTTCCCATACCTTCGGGTAGCCAACGTCCAGGGTGAGAGAATTGACCTCAGCGAGGTCAAGTCAATTACGATTCCTGTTTCTATGGCGAGGCGATCGATGCTACAGCCAGGCGACTTGGTTATGACGGAGGCGAACGGGAATCCAGACAATTTGGGGCGCGGAGCGGTTTGGCACGGAGAACTCCCCAACATGGTTCATCAGAACCATGTCTTTGCCATTCGCGTCAATCGAGAGTATCTGATTCCTGAATACGTTTCGGCTCTTCTTGCGGCGGCTCATGGGCGTCGATACTTCCGGTTCACAGCCACACAGGTCGGAATCGCGACGACCAGCAGTAGCAAAGTCTTGGATTTCCCTGTCCCCGTTCTATCGCTCGACGCCCAAAGGCATGTCGTTGCAGAGTGCGATCGAGTGCGGGCGAGCGTAGACCGCGCCAAGGCAGCGCTGATCCGGCAGGTGGATTTGCTTGCAGAACGCAAGCGGGCGCTGGTTACAGCGGCGGTGACGGGGCAGTTCGACGTAGCTTCGGCGAGTGGGCGTGGGGTGGGGGCGTGATGGGGGCGAATCACAAGGAGGAGGCGTTTCGGGAGGCGATTCTCGCGGGGATGCGCGAGCGGGGCTGGGAGGTCGGGCAGCCGTCGGACTACCGGGCCGACCTCGGCTTGGCTACCGATGAGCTGTTCACGTTCATCGGGGCCACACAGATCGACGCATGGAACGAGCTACTGGCGCTCTACGGCGATGACGCCGAGGCGGCCCAGCAGGGTTTTGTACGGCGGTTGAACCAGGCGATTGCTGCCGAGGGCGTCCTTGAGGTGTTTCGTAACGGGGTGAAGGATCGTGGGGTGCGGATCCGGCTGGCGTACTTCAAGCCGAACCTGGTCGAGTCCGACGATGTGCTGACCAACTACAGGGCGAACCGGCTGACGGTCATCCGGGAGGTCGCCTACGCGACGAAGAAGGCCGACCAGGGGCATCGGCTGGACTTGGTGCTGTTCGTCAACGGGATCCCGGTGGCCACGGCGGAGCTGAAGAATCCGCTGACCGGTCAGGGCGTGGAGCAGGCCAAGAAGCAGTACCGAGACGAGCGTGACCCGACCGAGCTGATCTTCACGCAGCGGGTGGTGGCGAATTTCGCGGTCGACCCGGATTTGGTGTTCGTCGCGCCGAAGCTGCGCGGCCGGAACACGCAGTTCCTGCCCTTCAACACCGGATCGGAGGGACCGGGCGAGTCCGGCGGCGCGGGGAACCCGGTGCCGGCCGAGCCGGGCAAATATCCGACCTCCTACCTGTGGGAGCAGGTGTGGGAGCGGGACAACTGGCTGGACCTGCTGGAGCGCTTCGTTCACCTGCACAAGGAGAAGAAGAGCACCGCCGGCTCGATCCTCTTCCCGCGGTTCCATCAGTGGGATGCGGTCAAGAAGCTGACCGCGCATGCCGTACGGCACGGAGCCGGGCAGAACTATCTGGTCATGCACTCGGCCGGGTCGGGCAAGTCGAACACGATCGCCTGGCTGGCGCACCGGCTGAGCGCCCTGCACACGTCCACCGACGTCCGGGAGCTCGACCCGGGCGCGGTCGCCCGAGGCCTCAAGCCCGGGGTGCCGGTCTTCGACAAGACCATCATCATCACCGACCGGCGGAACCTCGACGCCCAGCTGCGGGAGACCGTGGGGAGCTTCGAGCAGACCGCTGGGCTGGTCGTGAAGATCGACGAGAAGCGGGGGGCGAAGTCCACGCAGCTTGGCGCCGCGCTGTCGAGCGAGACCGGAAAGATCATCACGGTGACGCTGGCCACGTTCCCGGTGCTGGTGGAGTATCTGAAGGAGAACCCGACCGAGATCAAGGGGCGTACGTTCGCCATCATCGTGGACGAGGCGCACTCGTCCCAGTCAGGGGAGGCTGCCAAGGCGGTCCGGGCCGCGCTGCGGGATCTCGGCCTGGACGCCGAGGACGAGGAGGCGGGCGCCACCTCGGTCACGGCGGATACGGCCAAGACGGACACGACGGTCAAGGCGAAGCTGGAGCGCAGCGCCGCCGACCGTGGCAGGGCGGCCAACATCTCCTACTTCGCGTTCACCGCGACGCCGAAGGCGAAGACCCTGGAGCTGTTCGGCACCCCGGTCAAGGTCGGCGGCGAGCTGAAGTACAAGCCGTTCCACACGTACGCGATGCGGCAGGCGATCGAGGAGAAGTTCATCCTCGACCCGCTGCGTAACTACGTCACGTACGACACGTACTGGAAGCTCGTCAACAACAACCCCGACGACCGAGAGGTCGAGAAGTCCAAGGCCAGCCCAATGCTGGCCAAGTATGCCCTCACCCACGACGCGACCGTCGCCCAGCAGGCAACCGTCATCGTCGAGCACTTCCTCGCGCACACGCGTCGCCGGATGGGCGGGCGAGCCAAGGCGATGGTGGTCACCGCTTCCCGGCTGAGCGCGGTGCTGATGTCGCGCGCCATCAAGGAGGAGTTGGAGATCCGGAAGGCCGGCGTCGGGGTGCTCGTGGCCTTCTCTGGCACCCTTGACCTCGGTGATGAGAAGGACATCACCGAGGTCAAGGAGAACGGTGGCCTGTCTGAGGACGCTCTGCCCAAGGCGTTCGCCTACACGCGGGCCGACGACAAGGCGGTGAAGGCCGGCGGCAAGGGGCGTCCGGAGTACCGAATCTTGGTCGTCGCGGAGAAGTATCAGACTGGCTTCGATGAGCCGCTGCTCACGACGATGTACGTCAACAAGAAGCTGTCGGGCATCGCCGCCGTACAGACCCTGTCCCGGCTGAACAGAACCGCCGAACGCCAAGGCAAGTCACAGACGGACCTGGCCGTCATCGACTTCGTCAACGACGCGGAGCAGATCAAGGAGTCGTTCCGGCCGTACTTCGAAGAGGCCATGACGTTGCCGTCCGACCCCAACCTGCTCTACACGGCGCAGAGCAAGGTGATGTCGGCTGAGCTGCTGTACCGGCAGGAGATGCTGGCATTCGCCGCGGCGCTGCTGGAGGCCGACGAGGTGAAGCTCTCTGCTGAGAAGCTGCACGCAGAGCTCTACCGGTTGCTCGCCCCGGCGGTCGGCCGATTCAAGGATCTGCTCGACAGCGACGACGAGCACGACCGCGCCCACGCGGAGACCTTCCGGAGCGACCTGGACGGCTACGTCAGCAAGTACGGCTTCCTCTCCCAGGTCATTCCGTACCGGGATGTCGACCTGGAGCTGCTGTACGTGTACGGCCGCTATCTGCTGGCTCGTCTGCCTCACGGGGCCAAGGGCGACGTGGACCTCGGCGAAGTCGACCTCACCCATGTGCGGACCGAGCAGACCGGTGTGCACGATCTTCGTCTCACTCCGGAAGGCGCAGCTGACCTCAAGGGGTTCGGTGACGGATCTGGTCAGGCCAAGGATGAGGAAAAGTCTCTTTTGTCGGATCTGATCGAGCGATTCAATCAGAAGTTCGGCACGGACTTTACCGAACAGGACCTTATTGTCCCATTCAACGAAGCCGTTGCCGACCCGAAGGTGCGGCAGGCCGCGGTCGCCAATGTCGACCCCGAGAACTTCGGCCATGTCTTTAACGACATCTTCGAAGGTAAGGTCGCCGACCACGTCGACAACCTGCGCACCCTGGGGGACAAGTTCTTCGACAAGGATCCGACTTTCCGCGAGGCCCTTACCAAGACGGCGCGCCGGGCAGCGTGGCGTCTGATCCGTGCGCAGGAAGGGCTTGACGACGTGGCCTGATTTTGGCGTATCGCCCTCGCTGGACAGTCTTGATCCGCTTAGAGCACACTGCTGATGGAGGGTGTCCAGCGAGGCTTGCGGAGTGAGATTGCCGACTGAATCTGTCGCCGGTCGATACGAGCTGATTAAGAAAATCAGCACCGGGGGAATGGGAACAGTCTGGCGAGCCTATGACTCCGTCCTCGATCGCGAGGTCGCCGTGAAGGTGATCCGTACGGACGTCATCACGTCTACACGCGATGCTAAGGAGCTTGCGGATCGCTTTCGCCGAGAGGCCCGCATCACCGCCCGAATCCGTCACCAGGGCGTCCCGCAGGTATACGACGCGGTGCTCACGGAGCCCTATGACCAGCTCTATCTGGTCATGGAGTACATCCACGGCACCAGTCTCCGCACCTACATTCGCCCCGGCACTCTCCTGCCGGTGCCCTGGGCAGCCGCGATAGCCGCACAGATTGCTACCGTCCTGTCCCACGCCCATGCCGTCCCGGTCGTTCATCGCGACCTCAAACCGGACAACGTCCTGGTTACCGCAGACGGCACGGTCAAAGTGCTCGACTTCGGTATCGCCGCGATCCTACGGCCCGATGCTCCCCGACTGACCAGGCTCGGCATCCCGATGGGGACCAGCCGCTACATGTCTCCTGAGCAGACCAGAGCGAGCCAAGTCACTCCGCAAAGCGATCTCTACGCGCTCGGATGCCTGCTCCATGAGCTGCTCTCCGGCCAGCCTGTGTTCCCTGGCCCGACCGAGGAACTCTTCTGGGAACAGCACCGGCAGGCCCAGCCGAGGCCGCTTCGCGCGCTGCGACCCGATATACCGGAGGATTTAGAGAAACTCGTCCTTGAACTGCTGGCTAAGAGACCGGAGCAGCGCCCAGCCGACGCCTACGCGGTCTACAACAGCTTGCTGCCATTCCTACCGCCCCCAGGCTCGGCAGCACCGGAGGCGGATCATAGTTTGGGCAGCTGCCCAGACCCGACCCGTATGTATCGGCGACCGAACGCGCCACGCTCTCCCGACGTTCCCGCTGACAGCCCCAGCTCCACGCTCGCCCCCAGCCTGGGTGCCGTGATCGACACGAGGATGCAGGCCAGCATCACGGAGGTCAACCGCCAGGTCGAGGCTCTCCTCCGAGAGGAGCGCTTCATTCAGGCGGCGGATGCCCTTGAGTCACTCATCAGATCGATATCACTGACGCTCGGCGTTCGACACCAACGCGTACTAGGTCTGCGGGCGAGACGGGCGGCGATCCTCTTCGTAGGTGGCGACTATCGACGGTCTCTGCCGGAGTTCGATGATCTTGCAAGCGTTTACGAAAGAAGTGAAGGGCCGACGGGGAAAAACGTGATCATCTGCCGTCACCAAGCAGCCGCCTGCCGCGCGGAGCTCGGCGACGTCACGCTCGCGCTCGGCCAGTATCACGAGGTGCTGGACCTGGTCCGGGCTAAGGAAAGCGACACATCCGAGACAGCAAGGGAGATCCGCCGCAGCATCGGCGCTCTGCTGGCCGTCAAGGGGGATGACCAGGAGGCGAGAGAAGTCCTCGCACCCCTGCTGGAGGACCTGCTCCTTCTCTTAGGCCCAGACAATCCCGAAACTCAAGAAGTTCAGGAGATGCTCCGCCGCCTGGACGAGGACTGACGAGCCACGAACTTCCTCCTGAGTGTCGGGATCAAAAGCCCGTCAAGCTCACTCACCAGGAGCACGGTTCTTCCTATCGCTGAGCTACTCGTTGCCAGCGCAGCTACGAGCTTGCTCATGAGCGCCTCCGGTAGCCGTCCGCGTCCCAGCCCGCTCATGTTGAGTATGTGGGTAAGAGCAACGGTGTCATCCTCTCCTAGCGACGTCGCGAACCCGGGGTGTCCGAGCAGTTCCCGGGCGGCATAGCCATCCTGGGACGCCACCACCCACGTAGTCAGTCCGTTGGCCAGCCCACGTACCTCTGGACATTCCATGCCGCCGACAGCGTCGATTATTGATAAGCCCAGCCGGGTACGGAACACGACCAGGCCGGGCGCAGCGTGGTCGAGCCTCCGATAGCGTTCCAGCAGCGTGGAGAGGACCTCGCTCTCCGAACCTTGAGGTCGGCAGAGCACGGCCAGGCATGCGGTTACGGCGTCCTCCCAAGGCTCGCCGGGCTGGGTGACCTCCAGCAGGTCCCTCGCTGCGACGAGTTCGCCCGCCAACGCGTGTGCGATGACGGCGACCTGGCGGCCGTCGAGCATGCGCTGGCCGATGCCGTTGTGGTGGCGCAGGTGATCGAGGGCGTCCTGCCATCGGGCTGCGGACGTCAGGGCCCGAGTGCCGTCGGCGAGATGGACGGTCCACAGCCATCGGAGGAGCTCCTGGTGATCGTCCGCGGTGGCGGTGAGCTCGGACACGGGCACAGTTAGCCCATCAATGACGGTGTCGGTGCTCGTCGCGACCGCTTCGTACAGGCTGTTGAGCATCTCGAACGCGCCGGTGCCGTCGCCGGCGCGGATGCGCAGACGGACGAGGTTGACGAGGGGTTCGAGAGCATAGCGGGCGGCGGTGCCGTCGAGGGGGCGCACACGCAGGTAGATGGCCGCGTGCTGGTGGCACCAGTCCCGGGCCAGTTCGGGGAGGCCGAGGTCGCTGGCCAGGAGGGCGGCCTGGTTGAAGACGGCCGAGGCCGTCGATCGATCGCTGCTGCGTTCGGCTGAGCAGGCTAGATCGCACAGGTGGCGTACGCGTGCTTCGAGTGGGGCGCAGGCCGGACGAGGCCGGGCGACGAGCGGAAACCGCGCGAAGGTCTCTGTGAGATTCATCCGTGCCAACCCCCGTCTTGAGAGAACCTGCTGAACACCGTGTGGATCGCGAGCGCGGCGATGGCTGACTGATCGCTGTTCGGAAGTCCCGCCCGGTTCGCATGGAAGATCACATGGTGGGCGAGGACAGCGCGGAGCCCGCGCAGCAGCCGGCCCTGAGCGGCGAGGTCGGCCAGGGCTTGGCCGGCATCCTCGAAGGCGGACACCCACGAGCGGTAGGCGGCCAGTGGAGCGCCCTCGGCATCACACATGGCCCGCACATCCACGGTCAGTAGGCGGCGCATGGCCCGGGACAGTTCGGCCTCGCGTTCCGGCGGCCAGACAGTCTCGCCGGGCCGGTGCTCGGCGACCTTGGCCCAGACGTCGCCCTGCTCGTACCAGTCGAGGCCGGCGGCGCGCATCAGCACGGCGGACAGCAGAATCGCCGTCTCCCGCCGTCCGAGCGCGGAGGAGGGGTAGGCGGCGCGAGCCAGTACGTGGCGGCTGTCGCGGTGGAACAGCTCGTGGGCGACCTGCATGGCCTCTGGGCCGCCGAAGGCATGCGTTTCCGGTTCGTAAACGAGGTGCCTGACGTCGTCGATGTGTCGCTTGCTCTTGAGGTCCTCAAGACGACGACGCAAGTGGGCATCCGCCTGAGCAGTGTTACGGCCAGGCAGGTAGCGCACGCGCCAACAGGGTGCCTTGCGGATGAAGAACCAGGCCGTGATGAATCCTTCGGTCTCCGCCTCGGTCATCAAGGGAGCGAGGTGTGCCACGGCCGTCTGCTCGGCTGTGGTCCAGTTCGGGAAGGTGACGTTGACCTGACGCCAGGGGCAGGGGTCCATCGGGGTCAGCTCCTGTGTTCAGGCCAGCAAGAGGAAGGCGTCCCAGTCCGACGCGACGGCGTCGAAGCCGATGGTGTGCAGGGCGAGTGCGGCCCCCGCGGCACCGTCCAGGAGTTCGGGGTCGGTCTGGGGACGGCTCAACTGTGCGGCGAGCTGGGTGGCCAGGCGGGGGAGTTCGGCAGCGATGTCTGGGGTGCCGGCGTCGGTGGCCATCCGCCAGGCGGCTTGGAGTAGTCCGGCCTTCCCGTGACAGAGCCCGATCTCGGGAAGCAGACCGAGCTGTGTGGGACTACGGAGCGCGGCGAGCATCGCGTCCTCCGCGGTCTGTTGTCGCTCGGTGTCTCCGAGCGCCATGCCGGCCAGCTGCTGAGCGCGGGCCGTACCGGCGATTCCGTAGCACCAGGAGGGCCGGGGCCGCAGCGACGGCCTAATGTGCTGCTCGCGGACCTGGTCCATGGTGATGAAGCCGGGCCACCACGGTCCCGCATCGTCCTGCTGTCGCCAGAGATCGGTCCACGCGCAGATCCGCTCGATCGCGTCGGTCATCCCCGCCACGGGCATGTTGCGCAGCACGGCCAGCGACAGCAGGGCCAGGACCGAGCCGATGCCGTGGGATAGGCCGAAGTTCCCGTGTCCTTGCGGGTATTCCGGGCTCGGCTCGCCGTTGGGCGCGACGTTCGTCCACCACGGCGGAAGCTCAGTCCCCGAGGGCAGCGGTTCGGTCAGACGCACCAGGTAGGACAGTACATCGTGGCTGATCGGGTGGTCCGGGTGGCATCGCAGGTGGTAGGTGCCCAGGCCGGTCAGCCCGCGGATCAGGTCGAACTCCTTCATCACGGGCTGGTCGCCTCGGTCGATGCGTGCGTGCGCCGCCGCCAGGCGCGTACGGGTGATCGTGATGACCGCCTCGTCCAGGGTGGTCAGTGCGTGGCGGTATCTGCCCGACGAGCCGGCGGCTGTGTGCGTGACGAAGGCGAGGGCCGGGGCGCCGAAGAACAAGCCTGCGTTGGCCGCCGCGGTCAGCTCTCCGGAGGCGGCCAGCGACAGCCAGGCGTGGGCGGTGCTCCAGTCGCCGACGCCGGAACGCGCGCGTTCGATGTGCAGCAGGGCGATGCCCGCCGCGCCGCCGGCCAGCGACTGCGGCCATGCCCGTCCTCCGATTGGAGGGGAAGTGGTCCACATGTTGCGTGGGTCGGACAGCGCGTCGGCTATGGCCTCGCCCACGGCCATAACGTCGGACAGGGTTCCGATCATGATCCTCTCCTTGATCGGGCTGTCCAGCTCAGAGCTGCGGCACGGGCCAGATGTAGGCAGACGCGTTCGTCCTTCAGGGAGGTTCCGGCCATGCGGACGTGGTGCAGATGCAGAAGCTCGGGCAGCAGAACGGCCGTTGGGCTCGTTCCGGTTTCCTCGAGTGCGCGCCGGTAGGCGGCCAGCGCTTGCCGTCGCCGGGACCAGCAGGAGACGAGCTGTACGCCTCCGGGCTGAGCATCCAGGTCCCGGTGATCGTAGGGGTTGGCCAGCGCGAGGGCCTGGTCGTAGAGCGCGCGGGGCGGGGCAGAGGGCTCAGCCGTGGCGTGTTCGATCAGCCAGCGCAGGGACTTGGCAGTGTCGCCGATCATGGCGGTGACGATGTCGAACATGCTCGCCGCTGTCAGAGCGCGTACGTCGGGGCCGCCTCTCTCGGCGCTGGCGGTGAGTTGCGCGAGGGCCGCGGCCGAGTCCGCGGCGAAGTACGTCTCGGCCTCGGCCAGTGCCGCTTGACCGCCGAAACGGGCCGTCTCGGGGAAGTCGGTGTCCCACTGCACCCGCGCGATCAGGCCGGCGCGACGAAGCGTACGAGTCCATTCGCCTACAAGCGCGAAGCGATCGGCGGGCACCGTCAGCCGCAGGCGCAGATGCTCTTCAGGGTCCTGGTAGCGCAGGAACCACCACTGGGCCCGGTCACCCAGCTCTTCGAGCAGGCGCGGCAGGTGGTGAATGAGGATTCTGCTTTGACGGTCCGGATGGCCGTACAGCTTGAGGTAGAGATGTCCCTCGCAGCCGGGCAGGTGCCCGTGGTTGCGAGTGACCACCTCTGCTCTGCCGAGCCATTCCGGCGTCCTCGCGGGCTTCCGGGCGGAGACCAGCGGCACGACGATCTCGTGCACGTGACCGCCGATCCATCCCGCCGCGTCGGTGCCGGGGGTTGCGCGTAGCACCGCGGTGCCAGTTCGCCCCAGTTGGGCGCGCAGCAGTGACCGGTGGGCGGGTTCGCACAGGTCCAGGCCAAGGCGTTGATCGCCATCGCCGAGGTAAACCCTCTGCGGCAGGCCGACCTCGTCCCGCCAGACGGCCAGAGCCGCCTCCCACTCCTGCCCTCCGTGCAGGTCGGCGGTTGTGAGTAGCCAGCGGGCGGGGGACAGGATCGTACGTCCGTAGCGCAGCGCTGGGAGGAACGGCAGGCCGGCGGCGGCTCCCCAGTCGAACGAGACGCACGGAACACTGAGCGCGTTCGTTACCTCGGTCAGGAACCGGACCAGCGGATGAGTGCGCTTGACCGGCTCAACCGCGTTGAGCACGAAAGGTTCCACCGGGCGACGCTGACAGCGAGAGACAAGGTAGAGGCGGTGTATGTCCGCGGTGAGGGCGAGGTCCTCCAGCGCTATGAGCCCTTCGCCGCCGTCGTGGTACTCGCCCATAGGGAGCAGGTGCGTTGCGACGCGAGGGGCGCGGGCCACGTTCTCTGTCTCTATGTGCAGAGCGGGAGAAGAGATCTGCGCTCTGAGCGCGCCGCGGACCGCAGTGGGGAGCTCCGCGTAGAGCGCGGACATCCGCGCGCCTGCCTCGTCGTCGAACAGGTGCAAGAACCGCCCGGTCGTGGTGCCGGTCGTTCGCGACACCCCGATGATCGCGAGCGTGAACGCCCCTTCGCTGAGAGAGCGAACGCTTGGGGCGTGGACGCGAATGGTCAGTTCGGTGGTGGGCTGATTCGGTGCCTCAGAACCCGCGACCTCCAGATCTGCCACCGTCGTCTCATCCAGCAGGATCTCGCGCTGGCCACGAAGCGCGGCCTTCTGCGCCAGCGCCAGCAGCTTCACGTCCCGCTCAGACAGCGCGGCCGAAGGCGGCGACGGTGCGCCGAGGTAGCCGGCCGGGTATCCGAGTCCGATATCCGGATCGACGGCGTCGAGGACGGGCACCAGGGCCCGCGGCCCGTAGCGCTCCAGGAAGCGGCCATGCCAGGCGACCCAGCCGGCGCCGAGGTCTGAGCGACGGGCGAGCCGTACGAGCACGCCGGCGGCCTTCGCCGCCTCGGCGGCCACCGACTCCGGAACCGCAAGGTCCAGGTCGACCCGCAGATCGACCGCGAGCGCGGACCCCGTTACGGGCGAAATGGCGGCCATGTCGGCTGCAAGGCGCGCGCGACGGCTGCGCGCTATCGCTGAGGTGGGAGCGTCGTCATGCTGGGCAAATTCCTGAGCGATCCGGCGTAGACGGCCGACGGTCTCGGCCACCCCAGCGAGCTCCACGCCTGCCGTCTCCTCGAGTTCAGACAGGAGATGGCCGAGGGGGTCGGCTGCGGTCATCGGGGGGCGCAAGCTTGTGACGAGCAGGCGTTGCGCCGCCAGGTCCGCCAGCAGGCGGTCTATGACAGCGGCAGGGACGCCCGGGAAGTCGGCCGCGAGCTTCTCTGCCAGCTCCCCCAGCCGGATCGGGCTCTGTGACAGGCTCATAGCCGTCCGGATCGGCGCGGTGGCGCGTACGCTCACGTGAGTCGGCTGGTCGCGAGTCGCCCCGGCGGGACGGTGCTCCAACACCAGCTGGCCGTCACGCTCGAACACGAGATTGTTGGCCATCACCTTCAGATGCGGTCGCAGCGCCGGTTCGGCTTCCAGACGCTCGATGACACTCGCCAGCCACGTGGCGTCGACCCTGGTTACAGCGCGGTGGCCGCTACCGATATGGGTCGTGGGCAGGGTGGCGATACGAGCCGGGGCGACACCGGCGAACAGGCCGAACGGCGTCGCGCGTCCTGAAGCACGAAGCAGGTAGCGCATGACCGAGAGCACCGCCCGGCGCATGGCAGGCTCAGAGACGTCCCGCCCTTCACAGATCTCGCACACTCGGTGCGTCAGAACGGGGCTGGCCTGCTCCAACGCGGCCAGGAAGCCGGGCATCCGCATGGTCTCTCGCAGCCACTGCCGCCAGGAGTCCGGTTCGGCCGCTTTCCCGCTCAACTCTGGCCAGGATCTGGGCGTTCTGTGCGCCGACCAGACGGCTGCTCGCACGACGACAGCGTCGAGATACTCGTACATGTGCCGCTCCCGGAGACGGAAAGCGCCCGGCCGGCGCGGCGACCGGGCGCCCGGGGTTTCAGAGGGTCGGGGCGTCAGCGCCTACGGGCAGGTGGTCGAGCAGGCGGACTGGCAGGTCGTTCCGCAGCCGTCGTCGGTCATCCGGATGAGCTTGTCCGCGGCCGGGCCGGACTCGACGATCGAGACGTCCAGGTCCCACTCCCCGAAGTCCTCCTCTCCGGCCTGCGTCGCCGGTGCGTTCTCGATCTGAATGGACATGAGAACCTCCTTGGTGGTAGTGCAGGATTCCCGGTTCTCCCTGTTGGAGCCGGGCGCTTCAGGGCCAGGAGACGACGACGGCTCCGTGCCGCTTGCTGATGAGCCCTCGGGAGGGGAGGCTCGTCGGGGCGGTCTTCGGGACGTACTGGATGCGCGCGGCGCCGCGACGGCGGTAGTCGCTCGCCCATCGCCGCAGCAGTTCCACGTACTCCGCCGTGACGGCCTCGGCTTCCGGGCCGTGAGCGAAGACCCCGCTCTCGAAACCGCCCGTCTCCTCGTTCGGCCGTTTCGTCCGGTAGGCGAAGCTGCCGCCGCTGATGAGGGCAGGAACGCCCCTCGTCACCGAGGGGGCGAAACGCCCCTGTGCAACGAGTTCCTCGCTGGCGTGCAGCATGGCGACCTGCGGCGCGTTGGTGAGGAGGAACAGCTCCAGCTCGTCGGGGAGGTCGAAGGCTGCCCCTGACCAGCGTTCCAGCCTGGGGGAGTCGAGTGCCTGCCCCAGCGCCTCGACGTCGAACCGCTGTGGCTCTTCGTCGACCTGCAGCACGACCCCTTCGGCGAGCGGCACGATGTGCTCGCTGAACGAACCCGACCCCTGCATCGGTACGAAGGCCGACAGGCAGTAGCTGCGGCTCACCAGGATGTCGTCGCTGCGGTCGAAGGCGATGGTGCGGGTCCGCCCTCTCACCCGCAGCGGGACGACGATCCTGCCGACTATGGAGAGTTGGTCCACCCATGCCGGGGGAATGTCCCAGGCCCCCGCGGTGACGATGATCCGGTCGTACGGCGCTTGCTCCGGCACACCGTTCTCGGCGTCGGCCAGCACCACCTCGACACGGTCGTAGCCGGCTGTCTTGAGGCAGGTGCGGGCGCGCTCGACGATGTCGGGGTCGATGTCGACCGAAACGACTTTTCCCTCGGCTCCGACGAGTTCCTGAATCAGAGCGGCGTTGTAACCACCCGAGCCGATCTCCAGAACCCGCATGCCGGGTTCGATCTCGGCCTGCTCCAACATGACCGCCTGGATGTGGGCGGCCGACAGAGAGCTCAGAGCCAGGCCGCTCGCGTCCCTCTTGATCACCAGGGCGCTGTTCGCGGCGTACGCCGCCTCCAGCGGCTCCCCCAGGGCGAACAGATGCCTGGGTACGGTGGCGAGGGCCGCGGCCACGGGCTCGGATATGACCGCGTCCATCTCGCGCAGCTCGCGCACCATGGCGGCCCGCAGCGAGGCTGCGTTATCGGCCGCGTCCATGGGCGGTGTAGTCATCAGCGCTTCCTTCACAGGTTGACGGGCGGCGGGCTCGCCGCCCCGGTGATCGTGGTCCCTTGGCACAGGCCATGTGGCCTTCTCGCCAAACCTTGAGGCCGTACGCGGCCGGTCTTGCGGGGGCGCCGGTACGACGTTCGCCGTCCTCGCGGGCGAGGGGCAGCAACGGTGTTCGGAAAAAGCTTCCTCGTTTGCGCTGGCCATGGGCCCGCAAGTCGGATAACGGTCACAGCCAGGCGCTACACGAGCGAAGACGGAACCTGGGCGGTCACCGCCAGTCGTTCCCGATCGAACACGCCGTCCCGGACACCGCTGATGAAGGCATCCCACTCGACGGCGGTGAAGACGAGGGCGGGGCCATCCTGGTCCTTGCTGTCCCTTACGGCGATGTTGCCGTCGGTGAGCAGCGCGACTTCCACACAGGCGCAGTTGTTGGCGCTGTGCGGGCTCTTGTTCCAGCCTGCGCCAGGCAAGTCGGTCGAGAGCATGTGTTTCCTCCTTGTCTGAAAGGTCTTCCACGGCCCGGCCCAGGCGTTGCATGCGGGTACGTTCTGGGCCGGGCCGGATGCTCGACGGTGCGGGAGACGGGGGCTGCCCCTGTGGGCGAGGGGCACTCGACCGCGCCGCCGAGGGCTATGGGGTGGCTATTTCGCTCGTCGGGGCTCGGCTGGATATCGACGCGATGTCGACGTTCACGCCGGCGAACTCCCAGCCAGTGTCGATGAGCTCCTGCACGCGCATGTCACACCACTGCATCGGGAGGTCGTCCATGAGGGCGGCTCCGTCATGGAGTACGTCGTCGCCCTGTGTCCAGTGTTCGCGTGCGCCGGTATCGGCGATACTCAGCCGGTACTCCTGCGGCTGGCCGTCGGCGCCCACCCGTCGGAACCGCAGCGTCGTGGTGGCACCCGGCCGAGGTGGCCAGATGCCCTTGAGGCACAGCACAAGCCAGAACAGCGACACGTTCACCCGATCCGTACCGCGTGAAGGCCCACGTGCCCGCGAAGTTCCCGGTAGCGCTGGGCGATCTTGCTGGCCGCCTGCGCGGTCTCGTGCAGGAGGAAGGCGGCCGTCTTGGGCTTGCCGTCCGCACCGAGCTCTCCAGTGCTCCAGGAGATCTTCCCCGCACGGAACCAGACGGACAAGTCGCCGAGGCGGAGGAGCGCGACCCCTCGGTACGTGTGGATCTGCCCGCCACGGATGTTGTGCGTGGCTGCGAGGTGGGTGTCCAACTGCCGAGCGGCGGACTCTTCACGCCCCGGTGGTCTCGAGGCAGTCAGGTATGCCATGTAGTTCTCCTGAACAGGTACGGGCGGACGAGGCGGGGCCTTCGGGGGAGTCGGCTCCTGGTGTGCCGCCGGTGTTTCGGCCGACCTCGGCGAGGACGTGTTCGATGCGATCGGCCGCGGCGGGGATGTCGTCGACAGCAGCGATGAGCGCCGGCCACGGGAACCAGTAGTGCCAGGCTCCGTCCGAATCGGGCTTGGCGAGAACCTGCTCCGTAAGCGCCGGAGCCGCGGGGTTTATCACCTGAAGCCGGGGAATGCGATTGAGAGAGGCGACGACTCGGGCGGAGAAGTTCCGGCTTCGCAACTCCTCAGCCAGTGCCTCCAAGGGCTCCGCCGCGGGGTGGGATGTTGACATAGACGATCTCCGATGGACGTGTCAGACGCCGGGACAGGCTCTGCTCCCATCAGGCCGAAGGGTGCGGATGGCGACGGGCCGGCTGAGCCCACCGCGTGAACGGCAGGGGTGGTGCCTCGTCGTTCTCGTTCAGCAGCGAACTGCTGTGCGTGTTGTCCATGACCGACAGCCAACCGCGTGGGAAGGGCGTCCGGGAGCGCTCAGCGACTCTGCATCTGTGCAAACCGATGTGCATTCGAGCTGCCCGCCACCAGGGCCTTACTGCAGGGACGGAGCCCCAACTACGCTGCGGCCTATGGAGCGTCAGCCCGACACTAGGGCTCGCCGACGTCATCGATATGGCTGGCGTCTCCCACCTCGGCCTGGCCAGTCGCCGCGGGCAGTGCGTGCGGTGAGCGGAACGAAGGAAAGCATTTGATGGGTGGTCGCCCTGTTGTTCGCTGATATCGCTGTCGAGGCCGCGCGTGAGGCTGCCCGGCGTGCCGGTATTGATGATCAAAAACCAGAGGTTGTCCGTATCGGCGATCGCGCCGTGTTGCGGCTGGCCGACGGACACATCATCGCCCGCGTCGCCAGGAGCCTCGATCGCCTGGATTCGTCTCGCCGTGAGGTTGAGGTCGCTCGGTGGCTGACGGCTGAGGGGCTCACGGTTACTCGGCCCCTGGAGGGTGAGCAACCGTACATCGCAGCCGGAACGGTGGTGTCTCTGTGGCACGCGGTGGAGGGCGACTGGACTGTCCCGGCTGACCTCGCCGCGGTGTTGCGACGCTTACACGCCCTTCGGCCTCCGCCCGACCTCGCGTTGCCCGAGTTGGAACCGTTCGAGCGACTGGATGAGCGAATAGAGTCCGCGCCTGCCCTCACGGCGGTCGACCGTCTGACCTTGCGGACGCTGACCCGTACTCTGCGCGAGGATCTCGCCGACGTGACGTACGTGCTACCGCGAGCGGTGATTCACGGCGACGCCAACATCGGCAATGTGCTGAAGACGTCTTCCGCCGAGGTGGTGCTGTTCGACCTGGAAGGGCTGTGCTGGGGACCGCCCGAATGGGACCTGGCGATCACGGCCGTTTACCGGGATCTGGGGTGGCACACCGACGCCGAGTACGAGCGGTTCTGCGAGGTGTACGGATTCGACGTGACGCGACTGCCTCGGTACCAGGTGCTGCGCGCTGTCCGAGAACTGCGGATGACATGCTGGCTGGCGCAGAAGGCCGGCGACAGCGAAGAAATCGCTGCTGAGGTACGCCGCAGGATCGCCGACCTGAAGGAGCCGGACAGGCCGCGGCACTGGCACCCTTACTGAGCTGCGCGGAGCCGACGACCTCGCAGCACAGGCCGGGCCTGCTCGGTGAAGTCGATGACCGCTGGATGATCACTGTGAGCACCCATGCGGTTATGCAGGTCACGAAGGTACGCAGTACAGCGGACCGACGCCGTTTCTTGAATCCGGGGCAGGACCCGTACGGCGATGTGGCATGCCTGCTCCACGTCACCCTGATCGACGAGACTGGTGGCGAGCACGATCCGCGAGAAGATCCGGCTCCGTGCATAGCCTCCGGCGGCTGGACTGGTTTCGGAGACGGACAGGCAGTGGGTGGCATGACGGTATGACTCCCTGGCGTCCCCCAGGTCCCGGAAGCAGTGCGCGAACTCGTCGGCCAGCTCGGACTCGTCGAAGTACGCGATCCACTCAGGCTCCTCGCCGGGCTTATGCTCGTTGAACGCCCTGGCGGCGGTATCGAGAGCCGTGAGGCACTCCCCGGCCCCGTCGGGGAGATTGGCGGCGGCGCGGGCTTCCATCGCGGCGAACTGCGCTCTGAGTAGTGCGGGAGCTCGGCCTTTCACATCGTGCTGTGCAGCGCGAGCAAGATGGAGGGCCTCTCGGTATTCGCCCAGGTAAGTGGCCTGATGGGACATCGCGGACAGAATGCTGGCACCGAGCATCCGGTCGTCGGCGTGATGGGCCAGAGATAGCGCCTGCAGGAAGTAGCGGCGGGCGAGGCCGTGCCAGCCGCTGTCGTAGGCCATCCACGCCACGGACAGGCAGAATTCGGCAACCGCGCTGAACAGTGACCGCCCGACGGCGGAAGTGTACGTGCCGTTCAGCAGCGGGACGATTTGGTCGAGCAGGTATTGAAGGGCGGCCGAGCGAGCGTGCGCGCCGCCGAAACGGTTGTCCAGATCGGCGAACATGGTCGTGGTGGAGCGGATCGCTTCGACGTCGCTCATCCCCACCCTGCGACCCGCCGATCCACTCGGTGGCTGGGCCGGAGTGGACAGTAGCCATCCGAAGGCCGCCTGGGTGAGGGCCCCTACATTTACCGTGCTTCGCAGGAATTCTCGCCGCTGTGCGTCAGCGGTAACCAACTGAGCCAGCGTGTCGACGAGGTCGGCGGGGACGTCAGAGAAGTTGAGCCCGATCTCCGGTGAGGTGGTGCTGCCCTCCAGCCCGATGTCCGCCAGGGTGACCCGGCGACCCAGCTTGCGGCTGAGTGCTTCAGCGATCAGAGCAGCGGTGACGCCTCGTGGCTTCTGGCCTTCGATCCATCGTGCGATCTGCGTATGGGAGGGCCGTACAGGCACGCGCCATTCCTTTGCGACCTGGCCGATACGGCTGGCCAGGCCGAGGTGGGAGACACCGGCCTGGTCGATGACGTCCGCGAGCCGGGTATTGGGCTGACGCTCCATATAGCGCAGCGTAGTTGTGCAAGGTCTTTGCGGTAAGGCCATGACGGTCAGCAGGGCGGAATGCACAGCGGTTTGCACAGATGCAGACCCAGTGAGCGCTCCCCTGCGGCGTCGCCGCGCAGTTGGCTGTCGCTCATGGACGGCATGGGCAGTAGCGCTCCTGGACAGGCACGGCAGGCGTGCTGGCCCTGCTGTTCACGCCACCGCCTCGGCCCCACGCCATCAGCGCCCAGGACCTGAGCGCCGAGAGTGACCTCGAACCCACTGTTTCTCGGGCACAGAGGCAGATGCATGATAGTTGACGGCATCGGCCGATAAGGGCATTTTCCCTGGTAGGGGTCGCTCGCTGCGGCTACCTCAATGTGTCCTACTGGTTAGTTCTCTCCTCTGGCCTCGATGAAATTCGCCATCTAGCCTGTAGCTCTCTGCAACGATCTAATTGCTTTGAGTAAAGGGCTCTGGTGGTGGCGACAGTCTGTCGATATTCGAAACGGCTCACGCTGGTCGTTCTCGCGCTATCGACTTCGGCTTGTGCGGCAGACGAGGGGGCACTGCCGCAGCCGTCTCCCACGGCTTCGGCGACCATCTCGCCGCAGCCGGGCGCTATGCCTAGCGAAAAGGCGGAGGAGGCGGTGCTTGCCGCATACAAGGGCATCTACTCCGCGGGTCGGCGTGCCGAACACGCCCCTGACGGGCAGCGCAAGCCGATCATCGCCCCGTTCGCGACCGAACCCCTGCTGAGCAGAATGCTCCGCGGCATCGTCGCCCTTCGGGCCGGCGGAAGATTCACGTGGGGGATGCCGGTGTTC
>NZ_JAATEK010000048.1:0-53090 GCF_012034195.1 Microbispora sp. CL1-1 | reverse complement strand
CGCCGACCGTTCCGTCGGCTCTGCCGGGCTGCCCGCGTGCGCCCGGTCATGCAGCGTTTGGGGCCGCGCGCAATCGGCCTCGTGTCAGGTCTAGAGAGATCATGTCTTCACAACCTCATATCGTGCTGCCCTGGGTCGTCCGCCGGACCAGGCTGCCTCTGCTGTCGTCGCGGTGCGTGGACTGCCGGTCGGAGTCCGCCACCACCGGCGAGGGCAGGTTCCGCGTCAACGCCAACGGCAAGCTGCTGGACGTGTGGCTGCTGGTCCGCTGCGTGTCCTGCGACCGCACGAGCAAGCTCAACGTGCACGAACGGGCGCCGGTCGCCTCGTTCGACCCGGCCGAGCTGGAGCGCTACCACGCCAACGATCCGGAGCTGGTGGCGTCCACGCTGCTCGATCCGCTGTTCGCCCGGCGCAACCGCGTCGCTCTCGATTGGACGGGGGCCTGGCGGCTGGACACCCCGTCGGCATGGCTCGACGAGGGGTGGCCCGTCCGGGTGGAGGTCGTCTTCGACGATCCGGTGCCGGTGCGCCCGGAGCGGCTCATCGCGCAGGGGCTCGGCCTCAGCAGGAACGAGATGCTGCGCCGGGTCAAGTGCGACGTTCCGCCGCGCCGTACGACGAGCACCGGGTTCGCCTTCACCGTGCTGCCCGGGGACTGACCGGATGTAGCCGCGGCGCGTGAGCCGGACGGGGGCGGTTCCGGAGGCCCGGAGCCGCCCCCGGACGCGTACGGAGCGAGGCCCGGCCCGGCCGCGCGGTGGTTCCGGGGCTCGGAGTGCCCGCCGTGTCTGGCGTCGCACGCATGATTTGGACGATCATCGTCGCGTACGTTCACCCGCGTCTGATATGGCGTTCCGGGGGGCGGGTGTAGGAGTATCGCAGGGGCCTGAGTCATGGGAGGCGTTGTGTCGGTGTTGCGTGATCTGGTGGACGGCATCCGGAGCGGGGGGATCGAGGTGCTCGACCTCACCGCGCCGCTGAGCGACAAGACGCCGATCCTGTTGCTGCCGGAGCCCTTCGGGCAGACGGTGCCGTTCTCGATGCAGGAGATCAGCCGATACGACGACCGCGGCCCGGCCTGGTATTGGAACAACTTCACCACGGGCGAGCACACCGGCACGCACTTCGACGCGCCGGTCCACTGGGTGACCGGACGCGACGGCGAGGACGTGTCGCAGGTGGCCCCCGCCAAGCTGATCGCGCCCGCCGTGGTGCTCGACTTCAGCGCCCAGTCGGCCGCCGACCCCGACTTCCTGCTGGAGGTCGACCACGTCAAGGCATGGGAGGCCGAGCACGGGCCCCTGCCCGACGGCGGCTGGCTGCTCTACCGCACCGGGTGGGACGCCCGCGCCCACGACCAGGCGGAGTTTCTGAACGCCGACGAGACCGGGCCGCACACGCCGGGCATGTCCATCGACTGCGCCCGCTACCTTGCCGAGGAGACCCCGATCACGGGCATCGGCGTGGAGACCGTCGGCACCGACGCGGGCGCGGCCCACTCCTTCGACCCCCCCTTCCCCTGCCACTCCTTCCTGCTCGGCGCCGGGAAGTACGGCCTGACGCAGTTGCGCAATCTCGACCGGCTGCCGCCCACTGGAGCGGTGGTGGTCGCCGGGCCGCTGCCGATCGTCGGCGGCTCGGGCAGCCCGGTCCGCGTGCTCGCGCTGGTGGAGCGGTGAACGTCGCGGAGGCCGTCGGCGCGGCCCTCGCCGCCCTCGGCGTGAGGGCGGCCTTCGGCGTCGTCGGCAGCGGCAACTTCCACGTCACCAACGCCCTCATCGAGCACGGCGTGCGCTACGTCGCGGCGCGGCACGAGGGCGGGGCCGCCACGATGGCCGACGCCTACGCCCGGATGAGCGGCACGGTCGCCGTGCTCACCGTCCACCAGGGGCCCGGCCTGACCAACGCGCTGACCGGTGTCACCGAGGCGGCCAAGAGCCGCACGCCGCTGCTCGTGCTCGCCCCGGAGGTGACCTCGCCCACCTCCAACTTCCGCATCGACCAGACCGCGCTCGCCGAGGCCGTGGGCGCGCACTGCGCCAGGGTCGGCTCGGCCGCCACGGTCGTGGACGACACCGTGATGGCCTTCCTCGCCGCGCTGCTCGGGCGCCGGACCGTGGTGCTCAACCTGCCTCTCGATGTGCAGGCCGAGGAGCTGCCCGACGAGGCCGCCGAGGCCGTACGCGAACTGCTGGCCGGCCGGGGCGGCGCGCACCGCGACGTGGCGAGCCGCGTGCCGGCGGCGTGGGGGCTGACGTTCCCCATCGAGGCCAGGGACGACGAGGAGACGCAGGGCATCCCGGCGGAGCCGTCCGACGCGCTGACGCGGCTCGCGCGGATGCTGGCGGAGGCCGAGCGGCCGGTCTTCGTGGCCGGCCGGGGAGCCCGCGGCTCGCGGCGGGAGCTGGAGGCGCTCGGCGAGCGGGTGGGGGCGCTGTTCGCCACCTCGGCGGTCGCCAAGGGCCACTTCCACGGCAGCCCGTGGGACCTCGACGTGAGCGGCGGTTTCGCCACCCCGCTCGCGGCCGAGCTGATCCGGAGCGCCGACCTCGTCGTCGGCTGGGGCTGCACGTTCACCATGTGGACCACGCGGCACGGCGCGCTGATCGGGCCGGACACGAAGGTCGTCCAGGTGGACCTCGACCCCGACGCGCTCGGCGTGCACCGCGAGATCGACCTCGGCGTGGTCGGCGACGTACGCGAGACCGCGCGGGCGGTCGTCGCCCTGCTCGGCGAGGCCGAGCCCGCGACGGAGGGGGAGACGGGGACGCGCGGCTACCGCTCCCCGGAGATCGCCGAGCGCATCGCCCGCGAGGGCCGCTGGCGCGACGTGCCCTACGACGACCTGAGCACCGGCGGGCGCATCGACCCCCGCACGCTGACCATCGGGCTCGACGACCTGCTCCCGCAGGAGCGGCTGGTGTCGGTCGACTCGGGGAACTTCATGGGATATCCGTCGATGTTCCTCACGGTCCCGGACGGTAGCGCGTTCTGCTTCACCCAGGCGTACCAGTCGATCGGGCTCGGCCTGGCGACCGCCATCGGCGCGGCCGTCGCGCGGCCCGACCGGCTCGCGGTCGCCGCCCTCGGGGACGGCGGGGCGCTGATGGGCGTCGCCGAACTGGAGACGGTCGTACGGCTCGGCCTGCCGATGGTGGTCGTGGTCTACGACGACGAGGGATACGGCGCGGAGGTCCACCATTTCGGCCCGCACGGGTTCCCGCTCGGCGCGGTCACGTTCCCGCCCGCCGACATCGCGGCGATCGCGCGGGGCTTCGGCTTCGAAGCGGTGACCGTACGGCGTGAGGAGGACCTGTCGGGGGTCGCCGCGTGGCTGAAAGGGCCGCGCGACAAGCCCCTGCTCGTCCACGCGAAGGTCACCGCCGACCGCCCCTCGTGGTGGCTGGAGGAGGCCTTCCGCGGTCACTGACCGGACACGGCGCCGCGCACCGGGTACGGCACAGCGCCGCACCGGGCACAGCGCCGCACCGGGCACAGCGCCGCACCGGGCACAGCGCCGCACCGGGCACGGCGCCGCACCGGAGCCGGTCCGGGGCGGTGCCGAACGCGGGACCGACGCGGGGCGCCGACGTGTAGCGGCCGGAAAGAGGACTTTCGGCCCACAAAAGTTACGGGCGAGTAGGTTACGGTTTCAGGCATGGCCGAGATCGTGTACCCACCGGTCCTGTGGACCGCGCTGACCGCCTTCAAGCTGCTCGACATCAGGTTCCGGATGGAGGGCACGGAGCGGATTCCGCGGAG
Organism: Microbispora sp. CL1-1; assembly: GCF_012034195.1. Lineage (NCBI taxonomy): Bacteria > Bacillati > Actinomycetota > Actinomycetes > Streptosporangiales > Streptosporangiaceae > Microbispora > Microbispora sp. CL1-1. The sequence goes on along the minus strand of NZ_JAATEK010000048.1, from coordinate 49,325 downwards.
CGGCGGCGCGGTCCTGGTGAGCAACCACGTCAGCTACCTCGACTTCATCTTCGCCGGCTTCGCCGCCCACCCGGCCGGGCGGCTGGTCCGGTTCATGGCGAAGAAGGAGGTCTTCGACCACCCCGTGTCGGGCCCGCTGATGCGCGGCATGCACCACATCCCGGTGGACCGGTCGGCCGGGGCGGGCGCCTACGACGCCGCCGTACAGGCGCTCAAGGACGGCGAGATCGTCGGCAACTTCGCCGAGGCGACGATCAGCAGGTCGTTCACCATCAAGGAGATCAAGAGCGGCCCGATCCGGATGGCCGCCGAGGCCGGGGTGCCCGTGATCCCGGTCGCCCTGTGGGGCGGCCAGCGGCTGTGGACCAAGGGCCGGCCCCGCAGGCTGCTGCAGCGGCATGTCCCGATCACGATCCTGGTCGGCGAGCCCGTGCTTCCCAGCGTGGGCGACGACATCGCCGCGCTCACCGGCGACCTGCGGCGGCGGATGGCGGACCTGCTCGACGCGGCCCAGCGGACCTACCCCGACCAGCGGCAAGGCGTGTGGTGGCAGCCGGCCCACCTGGGCGGCACGGCGCCCACCCCGGAGGAGGCCGCCGCGCTCGACGCCGCCGCCCGGCCCCGCCGCGCGTAGGGCTCCGGAGATCTGTCCGGTTCCGCAACACGGCCGTTACTCCGGAGGGTTGACCGGCGGTCAAGAGGCGGGGATAACTGAGCCGTAGCCGAGCCTGGGGGACTCGCAACCCTGACCCTGGAGCCGTGGATGAGCATCGTGCCCCCGCCCCCGCTGGTCGGACGCGCCACTGAGCTGCGGACTCTAATCGACGCGGTGACCCGCCCCCCGGCGGTCGTGCTGGTGGAGGGCGAGGCGGGCATCGGAAAAACCCGGCTCGTCCGCGCCGCGCTCGACCGCCTGCCGTCCGGCGACCGGGCCGTCCTCCTCGGCTACTGCCACCAGATCCGCGAGCCCTTCCCGTACGGGCCGGTCTTCGAGGCGCTGCGGGACATCAGGGGACGGCTCCCGGCGGCGCACCGGCTCAACCCGGTCATCGGCGCGCTCCGCGACCACCTCCCCGAGCTGGACGGCGCGCTGCCGCCGTCGCCACAGCCCCTGGACGACCCGCGGGCCGAACGCCACCGGGTGTTCCGCGCGATACGCGCCCTGCTGGCGGCGGTGGGACCGGCCGTGCTCGTCGTGGAGGACCTGCACTGGGCCGACGACGGCACGCTCGACCTGCTGCGCTTCCTGGCCGGGCAGCCGCCGCAGGGGCTGGCGGTGGTCGCGACGTGCCGCCGCGACGGCGTCACCGGCCCGCCGCTCGGCCGGGCCTACCGGCACCAGCCCGACACGACCAGCGTGGTCGTACGGCTCACGCCGCTGGACGCGTCAGGCGTGGCCAGCCTGGCCGGCGCGCTTCTGGAGCGGTCCGATCTGTCACCGGGGTTCGTCACGCGGCTGCACGAGCGCACGGCGGGCATCCCGTTCGTGGTGGAGGAGCTGGTCCGGTCCCTGCCCGCCTCGCCGCCCGGCACGGACGACCCGGACGCGCTCGACCGCGCCGTCGACCGGGCGGGCGTCCCGCTGCTGCTGCGCGAGGCGATGGCCGAGCGGATGGCCGGTCTTTCCCCGGCGGCGGCCGCGGCGGTCCGGGCGGCGGCGGTGCTGCGGCTCCCCGCGGACGAGCGGCTCATCACCGCGGTCGGCGCCGACCCCGCCGCGCTGAGCTCTGCTGTCCTGAGCTCTTCTGCGTTCGGCCCTTCTGCGCTGGGCCCTTCTGCGCTGGGCCCTTCTGCGCTGGGCCCTGCTGTCGTGAGCCCCGCCGCCCTTGACCCTGCCGGGCAGGGCCTCGCCGGGCCGGACTCCACCGGACCGGGTCCTGTCGCATCGGGCGCTGCGGGGCTGGCCGAGGCGCTGCGCGCCGGAGTCCTGCACGAGCACCCCGGCGGCCGGTACGGCTTCCGCCACGCGCTGGCCCAGCAGGCCGTCTACGACGCCATCCCCGGCCCGGAACGCCGTGCCGCGCACGTCCGGGCGATGGCCGCGCTCGCGGCGACGGACGCGCCGCCACTGGTGCAACTGGCCTTCCACGCCCGGCAGGCCGGGGACACCGACGCCTGGGTGCGCCACGGGGCCGCCGCCGCCCAGCAGGCCGCCGCGCTGGGCGACACCGCCCTCGCCGTCGAGGTGGTCGAGGGCATGCTCGACGACCCCGATCTCCCGGTGCGCAACAGAGGTCCGCTGGTGCTGATGCTGAGCCGCTTCGCGGCGACGGGCCTGTCGCACCAGCGGGTGGTGCGGCTGCTGCGCCAGGTGCTGCGGGGCGATTTCCTGTCCCGCGGCGTCCGCGGCGAGGTGCGGCTCAATCTCGGGGTGGTCCTGTCCAACCAGGCGGGCGACGCCGCCGCGGGACGGCCGGAGATCATGGCCGCCCTCGCCGAGCTGACCGACCGGCCGACGCTCGCCGCCCGCGGCTGGGCCAGCATGGCGATGCCCGAGTGGGGCGCCGAGTCGCTGGCGGAGCACGCGGAATGGATGGCGAGGGCCGAGGCGCTCGTCGCCACCGCAGACAACCCGGAGCTGTCGGCCGCGGTCCTGGCCAACCGTGCCTCCTTCGAGATGACGACCGGCTCTCCCGGCGCGTTCGACGTCGCCGCCCGGCTGCCGGCCGACGACCCGCGTACGGGGGTCCGGCGGGAGGTCGCCCGCGCCTACTGCAACCTCCACGACTCGGCGACGACCGTGGGCCTCTACGCGGCGGCCGAGCGATTCGGCCGGGAGGGGCGGCGGCTCGCCCTGGAGACCGGCGCGCAGTATCCCGCCTTCCTCCTCGACGCCTCCACGATCCGCAGGGAGTGGCTCACCGGGCGATGGGACGGGCTGCGCGACCGGGCGGCGTCCCTGGGCGAGTCGGCCACGGAGACGCCGCTGGTCGCGGTGGACCTGTGGCTGGTGCTCGGGCTGCTCGCCCTCGCGACGGGCGAATGGGAGGAGGCGGTCAGGCAGTTCCACCGCGCGGGGCTGGACGCGCCGGAGGCCCGCAACGTCCCGGTCGTGACGGCCGCCGCCGGTGGGCTCGTCGATCTGCATCTCGCCCGTGGGGCGGTGAACGAGGCGGCCGCGGAGGCCGAGGCGGCGGTCGCCCGGCTGCGCCGCAAGGGCGTGTGGGTGTGGGGCGCGGGCCTCGTCCCGCCGGCCGTGGCCGCGTTCGCCCGGGTGGGCCGCATGGAGACGGCGGCGGAGCTGGTGGACGAGTACGCCGCCGGGATCGCGGGCCGGGTGGCGCCCGCCGCGCACGCCGCGCTCGACGCCGCCCGGGGCGCGCTCGCCGCCGCGCGGCTCCGGCACGCCGACGCCGCCGCGTTCTTCGCCCGGGCCCGGGAGGCGTACGCCGCCCTGCCCCAGCCGTACGCGGCGGCGCGGGCGGCCGAAGGAGAGGCGGGAGCCCGGCTCGCGCTCGGGGACCGTGCCGCGGCGACGGGCTTCCGGGAGGCCGCGGAGACGTACGGCATGCTCGGCGCCACCCACGACGCCGCCCGGTGCAGGCGGGTGCTGCGCGACATCGGGGTGGACGTCCCGCTCCCGCGCGGCGGGCGGCGCGGCGCCGGGACGCTGTCGCAGCGGGAGCGGGAGGTGGCCCGGCTCGTCGCGCTCGGCCGTACCAACCGTGAGATCGCCGACGTGCTCTTCCTGTCCACGCGCACCGTCGAGACCCACGTCGCGACCGTGCTGCGCAAGCTCGGCGTGCGGTCGCGGACCCAGATCGCGCCGCCCGCCTGACGAGCACCGGGCACGCGGCACCCTGGACCTGCGGAAACCCCCGGACGCGCGGAAACCCCCGGACGCGCCGAAACCCCTGGACGCGCGGAAACCCCCGGGACCGTGCGATCCCGGGGGCCGGTGCCGCGTCGCTCAGAGCGTGATGCTCCACGAGTCGAGGTAGCCGGTGTCGAGGTAGTACTGGTCGCGGATCTCAAGCGTCCAGGTGCCCGCCGCCGTCTGGGTGACCGGGACGGAGTAGGTCCTGGTGCCGAAGGAGGTGCAGCTCGATCCGCCGCTGGACTTGACCGTGTAGTAGGTGCCGCTCGGGCCCCGGAGCCTGATCCGCAGGTCCTCGGCGCAGGTGTGCGAGATCGTGATGCTGAGCTGCACCGGGGAGATCGCCGCTCCCGTGGCGGTCGAGGTGATCGGGCTGTTGATCGTGGTCAGGTCGTTGATCGTGTAGTTGGTGCCGTTGGTGAACGTACGCCCGCCGGAGGTGCCCGACACCGTCAGCGTGTAGGAAGCGGTGTGCGAGCCGGACGAGCCGCTTCCGGTGACCGTCACCGTGTACGTCCCGGAGGGCGTGGACGCGCTGGTGGCGATCGTCAGGGTGGAGGAGCCGCCCGAGCTCACCGACGACGGGCTGAAGCTCGCGGTGGCGCCGGAGGGAAGCCCGGAGGCGCTGAAGCTCACCGTCTGCGCGCTACCCGAGGTGGTCGACGTCGCGACCGTGGCGGTGGCCGACTGGCCCGGCGTCACGCTGCCCGAGGTGGGGCTGAGCGACAGCGAGAAGTCGCCGCCCGACGAGGTGCAGCTCGCCTCGCCCGACTGCGCCGGCACGCCGACCGCGTTCCAGGCCGCCTTGGTGGCCGCGCACTCGGCGCTGCTCGCGCCGTACAGCTCGACCGCCGCCGCCAGCGAGGCGGTCCTGACGTTGACGTACTTCCAGGTCGAGGTCTTGCGCTGCAGCGCGCCCATGTAGATCTTGCCGGCCTTCTGGATGCCGACGCCGGTCACCGAGGACGGGCCGCCCGAGCAGATCGGGCTGTTCGGCTTGCCGCCGCCGGGCGAGGAGCCCTCGGCGAGCAGGTAGAACCAGTGGTTCAGCGGGCCGGCCGCGGCGTGCACCTCGGTGCTCGGGATCGAGCTGGAGTAGCAGTTGGGGTCGCCGGCGAGGGACGGGTTGTACATGTAGCGGATCGGCCCGGAACCGACGAGGTTGACCTTCTCGCCCACCTGGTAGTCCGGCGGGTCGTTCGGGTTGTTGGCGTACGCCTCGGTGAGCGAGCCGAAGATGTCGCCGGTGGCCTCGTTCAGGCCGCCGTTCTCGTTGCCCGAGCCGGCGCCGCCGGGGGTCGTCTGGAAGATGGCGTGGCCGAACTCGTGCGCCACGACGTCGATCGGCGTGGCCTGGCGGGCGTTGTCCTGCGAGTGCCCGAAGTTGGTGTAGCTGCCGTTCCAGTAGGCGTTGACGTCGTTCAGGCCCACGCGGGCGGGGAAGCCACCGCCGCTGCCGTTGATGCCGTTGCGGCCGAGCCAGTCGCGCAGCATGTCCCACTCGCGCTGCACGCTGTAGAGCGCGTCCACGCAGGCGGTCTCCAAGTTGGTGCCGCTGCCGTTGCCCCAGGAGTCGTCCGAGCCGGTGTACGCGGAGCCGTTCTGCCCGCCGCACCGGATGCCGCTGCGCGTGGAGTCGGTCATCGAATAGGAGCTGCCGGAGCCGCTCGTGTTGATGGTGACCGTGCCGTAGTAGTAGCCGTTGCCGGTGCCGGCCTTCACCTGGTCGTAGGAGTCGGCGATCTCCCCGGAGACCGCGTCCACGAACACGTGCTGGATGCTCGGCCTGCCGCCGGCGATGCCGGAGACCACCGCCTCCCAGGTCAGCCGCGGCTTCTCGCCCCAGGCCAGGACGACCAGGCGCGGGGCCGCGGTGTCGTCGACGCGGGACAGCACGGTCTTCGCCGTCTCGGTGGCGGCCTCGGCGCTGACCGTCGGCGAGGTCGGCACGCCCAGGGGGAGGGCGCCGGACGCCGACTCGGTGTCGCGCACCCGCCCGTTGGAGTCGGTGACCACGACCGCGTCGCCGCCCACGATGGGCAGGCCCTTGTACGTGCGCTCGTAGGTGACGTAGAACATGCCGCCGCCCGGTGTGACGGCGGTGCGCCGGTAGGTCTCGTTCGGGGACACGCGCAGGTCGTCCAGGCCGCTCGCGACGGCCTGGTCCGCGGCGGCCGCGGCCCGCTGCGCGGGGTCGTCGGCGAGGGACCTGACCGCGGTCTCGCTGCCGGGCGTGGGCTTGGCGGCAGCGGCGGTGGCGGGTGCCACCACACCGGTCACGGCCAGCGCGGCGGCGGCCGCGAGCAGTGCTGTGCGCCTCATGGGCGTCTTCCTTTCTCTGCCTCCCACGGGGCGTCCGCCTTGTGGGCGGGCACCGGCGGCCCGCCTCCGGGAGACGAACCCGGGCGGCGGACACGGTGGGATTCGGGGGGTGATGAGAGAAATGGATGGGGGCTTCCGGCCGGGGAATCCGGCCCGTGCGCGACGTTAGAACCACGGTCCCGACGCGAACATCCGTAGCGATATCCGTACATCTACGGAAAAGCGACTGGCTTTGTGCGTAGGTCGTAAGAAAACGGCCGCCACGTGGGGAAGACGAAAGATGCGGGGCGATAGCTTCGACACCATGGAGAGGATGACCGAGGCGGAGTGGCGCGAGTTCGCGATGAGCGGCACCAGGACCGGGAAGCTCGCCGTCACCCGGGCGGACGGGCGGCCGCACGTGACGCCGATCTGGTTCGCCCTCGACGGGGACGACGTGGTGTTCACCACCCACGAGAGCGGGGTGAAGGCCGGCGCGCTGCGCCGCGATCCCCGGGCGGCCATGTGCGTCGACGACCAGGCCCCGCCGTACTCGTACGTGCTGATCGAGGGGGAGACGACCCTGTCGGACGACCTCGCCGAGGTGCGCCACTGGGCGACGGTGCTCGGCGGCCGTTACATGGGCCAGGAGCGGGCCGAGGAGTACGGCAGGCGCAACGGCGTGCCGGGAGAGCTCCTCGTGCGGCTGCGCGTCGGCAAGGTCATCGCGTTCAAGGACGTCGCCGGCTGAGGACGCCGCCCGGCGACATAGGCAAAGCGTGTTGACTTCTGTTGTGTGGCGCGAGCATGATGACAGAGGCAAAACAATTACGCCTCAGTCAACCCGGCTGAGAGCCGGACCGGCTTCCCGAAGGAAACACCCCCATGGCACGCCTGGACTACTCCGTGTATGTCGCACCGTCGAAGTTCGTGGTCTCCGACGACCTGCCCCCCGGCGAGGCACGGCGGATGTGGTCGCCGACCGCGTCGACCCTCATCTACGGCGCGAACGACGCGGTCCTGGTGGACCCGCTCATGACCATCGACGAATCACGTGCCCTGGCCGACTGGGTGGCGGCCACCGGCAAGAACGTGACCACCGTCTTCGTCACGCACGCCCACGGCGACCACTTCTTCGGTGCCCCCGCGCTCCTCGAGCGCTTCCCGGAGGCCACGCTCGTCGCCACGCCGGCCGTGGCGGCGCAGATGGGCGCCCAATGGGGGCCGCGCTGGTTCGACGGGTTCTGGGACCCGCGCTTCCCCGGCCAGATCTCGGATCGGCGCGTGGTCGCGCGACCGCTGACCGGCGACATCGAGCTGGAAGGGGAGCGGCTCCACGCGATCGAGCTGGGACACACCGACACCGACGCCACCAGCGCACTGCACGTCCCGTCCATCGGGCTGGTCGTGGCGGGCGACGCCGTGTACGGAGACGTCCACCTCTACATGGCCGAGTCGAAGGGCGACGGCACGCGGCAGTGGCTCGACGCACTGGACACCATCGAGAGCCTCCGGCCCAGCGCCGTCGTCTCCGGCCACAAGCGCGACGGCGATCCCGACAGCCCCGGCGACCTCGCCAGGACCCGCCGCTACATCGAGGACTTCGCTGCCGCGGCGGACAAGGCCGGAGACCACGCCGACCTGTACGAGGCCGTCGTCGCCCTCTATCCCGACCGGATCAACCGCGGGGTGCTGTGGAACTCCGCGAGGGCCGTCACGTCCTGAGCCGTCTCGCGCCGTGGCACGCGAACAGGACCAGAGGGGCGCGCCTATGCGTCGTGTCGTCCGTCCGCCATGGCACGCACCACGAGCGCCAGCGTGGCGCCGTACGCCACATGCGCCGCGGCCATGACGACCGGGCGTCCGCGCGCGGGGTCGCGCGAGGCGGGCGGCAGGATGTTCAGCGCGGGCACCCAGCCCTCGTAGGCGCCGAGCCAGATCAGCAGGGCGTAGCCCACCCCGAGGGGAACGCCGGCCCCGCGCCCGCGGGTGAGCAGCGCGAACGCCGCGCCGCAGGTGGCGCCGAATCCCAGGTGCGCGGCGGCGCCGAGCACGCGTTCGCCGGGCTTGGGCCGGTGCCGGTGGCCCGGCAGAGCGGCCCTCACGATGTGCTTGGGCGGCTGGCCCGGCATGAGGCCGCTCTTCTGCCCGGCGAGCATCACCCCGCTCATCGCGAGGGTGGACAGCGCTCCGGCGGCGGCGCCGCGTACGAGTCGGCGGATCAAGGTCTTCCTCCTGGAGCTTCTACAGACGGCGGGACAGCTTCTCGGCGAGTCCCGCGGGGTCGGCGACCGTCACGGTCAGGCCGGGATGGCGCAGCAGCCCGAGCGGCTCGCCGCCCCGGATCGGCTCCTGGAACCGTACGCACAGCCCCTTGCGGGCGTTGGTGGCGAACGTCAGGCCGCGGTCGGCGAGCGACACGTGCACCCCGATCGCCCGCCATGGGGAGTAGGGGCCGGTCGTCTCGACGCCCGAGACGTTGGCCAGCGGGGTCTCGATCACCCAGGGCCCGAAGCGGACCCGCAGCGTGCCGGGGCCGACCAGGACCCCGGCGGTGTCCTGGCGTATGCCCAGCACGGACAGCAGGGCGGCGAAGCGGGAGTCGAAGTCGAACGCGAAGCGTTCCGGTGTGCCCGCCATGGTGTCGTCGGTCATCGCTCCCCCTTCCGGCGCGCGCACAAGCCGCCATACCCCCTCGGCCCAGATCAAACAGGGCCTCCCGCGAAGCCCCGGCCCGGGGAGGGCCGTGGTTCCGGCGACCGCCCGCCGTACGGCGCGGACGGACGGCCGTCCACCCCCGGCGGCCCGGCGTACCCGGGCGCCCGTTCGCTTTGTACGCTTGCGCGTCATGAGCGTGCAGGTGCGCAACAACGTGCGAGTCACCGGCCGGGCGGACGGCCGCCCCATGGTCTTCGCCCACGGGTTCGGATGCGACCAGAACATGTGGCGGCTGGTCGCGCCCGCGTTCGAGGACGACCACCGGGTCGTCCTGTTCGACTACGTGGGCTCCGGCGACTCCGACCTGTCGGCCTACTCGCCCGAGCGCTACTCCTCGCTCCAGGGGTACGCGCAGGACGTCCTGGACGTCTGCGCCGAGCTCGACCTGACCGGCGCGGTCTTCGTGGGCCATTCGGTGAGCGCGATGATCGGCGCGCTGGCGGCCATCAGGGAGCCGGCGCGCTTCGGGGCGCTGGTGATGGTCGGGCCGTCGCCTCGCTACATCGACGACGAGGGCTACACCGGCGGCTTCAGCGCGGCCGACATCGAGGAACTGCTGGAGTCTCTCGACAGCAACTACCTCGGCTGGTCCAGCGCCATGGCCCCGGTGATCATGGGCAATCCGGAGCGCCCCGAGCTGGGGGCCGAGCTGACCAACAGCTTCTGCCGCACCGATCCGGACATCGCCAAGCGGTTCGCGACGGTGACGTTCCTGTGCGGGCCGCCGGAGACATGGTCGGCGAGATCGGGCGACCCGGCAGCGTCCTCGGCCTGCTGCCCAAGATCAGGCTGACCGACGTCGACGTCGATCTCGCCCCCGGCGACGTGGTCCTCTTCTACACCGACGGCGTCGTCGAGGCGCGCAGGGGCGAGGACCTGTACGGCGAGGACCGGCTGCGGCGCCTGCTCGGCGCCTCCCGCGCCATGGACGCGGCGGGGATCGCCGAGGCGGTCGTGGACGAGGCCGTCGCCTTCCAGTCCGGGCTGCCGCGCGACGACATCGCCGTCCTCGTGCTCAAGATCCCCGCCTGATCGCGCAGTCTCCCCGCGCCGCCCGCGCCGCCCGCCCGCTCCGCCCGCGCTGTCTGCCCGCTCCGCCCGCCCGTGCCGTCCTCCCGTGCCGTCCTCCCGGGCGGAAACAGGGGACGGCGACTGGTGATTTCCCCGATGCCGTGACCGGTTCAGATCACGAGACTCCTGTCATCCCCCACGGCAAGGAGATCTCATGCGTAGGATCGTCGGCCCCCTCCTCGGCATCCTGGCCCTGCTCGGCTTCCTCGCCCCCACTGCCCCCGCGCAGGCGGCCACGCACAACCCCGTCGTATTCGTCCACGGCTACACCGGAAACAGCACCAACTTCGCCACCCTGCAGGCGTACCTGGTGGCCAACGGCTGGTCCGCCAGCCGGCTGTACGGCTACAACTACAACTGGGCCGGCTCGAACGTGGTCAGCGCCCAGGGCCTGGCCGCCCTCGTCAACCAGATCAAGGCGAGCACGGGCGCGTCCCAGGTCGACATCGTCAACCACTCGATGGGCGGCCTGGTGACGCGGTACTACCTGCAGAAGCTCGGCGGCGCCGCCAACGTCGGCCACGTCGCCTCGCTGGCCGGCGCCAACCACGGCACGACGTACGCCGCCGCCTGCACCATCTATGTCTCGTGCATCGAGATGCTGCCCGGCTCGGCGTACATCACCTCGCTGAGCGGCGACGAGACGCCCGGGTCGGCGAAATACGGCACCTGGGTGTCGCCCTGCGACGGCATCATCATCCCCTACACCAGCACCCGGCTGTCCGGGGCGGACAACCACACCCTCGCCTGTGTCGACCACCTGTCGATCCTGAGCAACATCCAGGCGATGTCCGGCATCCGCGATCTGCTCAACAGCTGATCGCCTCTGTTTCCGGCCGGGCGGCCCACCGCCGCCCGGCCGCGTCACGATGGAGGAGTGACGCCATCGGTGACACGGGTGCGGGACGCGCGGGCGGCGGGATCATCGCCGCGAACCCCGGGATCCGGGACGGGTCAGCTCCCGGTCGGCGACGGACTGGGCGAGACGGCCGGCGAGGAGCCGGGTGAAAGGGCAGGCGTCGGACTGGGCGAAAGGGCGGGCGACGGAGTGGGTGAGGCGAACGGCGACATGCCCGGCCAGGGGGAGTAGGTGCTCCGCCACGTTCCCGGCGGCAGGACCGGCACGTCCACCCGGGTCGTCCCCGCGTTCTGGAACCGGAACGTCACGGGGATCGTGCCGCCGCTGCGCAGCGGGCGGGTGAGGCCGACGAGCAGCACCTGCGGGAAGGGCGTCCCGCCGACGTACTTCCCGGCGGGGATCTCCAGGCCGTCCGGGGCGGGCAGGCGGGCCTCCCGGAACAGGCCCCCGGTGTCCACCGACACCAGGCGGTCGGCGCGGCCCGTCTGGTTGAGCAGCATCATGTACATCGGCATGTCGGTCCCCGGCGGGGCGGGCTGCAGCGGGCCGATGATGAAGGCGTTGCGGAGCAGCATGCCGGGCAGGTCCGCGTTCGCCCCGTCGTTCTGGGGGATCGTCTCGGTGTAGAAGTCCTGCTTCATGTCGCCGCAGGCCGCGGTGACGGTCGCGGCCGCGACGCAGAGAGCCGCCAGGATTGCGCGCATGTCGACCTCGGCTCGCTCGTAGGCGTCTTTCGAGGCTGGGTACCCCTCTAACCCGGTTGTTTACCGCCGGGGAATCATGCGAGCGCCGGGACCCCGGAGGAATCCCCGAGAACGCGGAGGAGACGCATGCGGCTGATCGCCCCGGAGAGGGCAGGGTTCCCTGCGGACCTGCCCCACCGGCTGGACGCCCTCGTACGGCGGGGCGGGGCCCCGGCCCTGCACGGCGTCGTGGTGGCCCGGCACGGCCGCGTCGTCCTCGAGTGGTACGGCGGCGGCGAGGACCACGTGCTGAACACCCCGCTCGGCCACGTGGACTTCGGGCCGGACACGCCGCACGACCTGCGCTCGGTCACCAAGAGCCTGGTGGCGCTCCTGTACGGCATGGCGCTGGAGTCCGGCCTGGTGCCGGAGCCCGGCGAGCCGCTCCTGACGGTCTTCCCCGAGCACGCCGACCTCGCGGCCGATCCCCGCCGGGCCGGGCTGACGATCGGGCACGCGCTGACGATGACGATGGGCCTGGAGTGGGACGAGAGCGCGCCTACACCAGCCCGGCCAACAGCGAGATCGCCATGGAGTTGGCGCGGGACCGCTGCCGCTACGTGCTGGAGCGCCACCTGACGCCGCGCGGCCTGGCCCGGATCGGCCAGGCCCTGCTGAACCGGGAGATCGCCCCCGGCTGGATCGGGGAGATGCTGCGCCCGCGGGTGCCCGCCTGGGAGGGCGTCTCCTACGGGCACCTGTGGTACGTGGGCGAGGAGGGGCGGGCGACGGCCATGGGCAACGGCGGCCAGCGGCTGTTCCTGCTGCCCGATCTCGATCTCGTGGTCGTCGTCCCGGCGGGCGCCTACGATGAGGCCGGACAGGACACGGCGCCGAGAGCGGTCCTGGAAGATGTGGTGCTGGCCGCGATCACACGAGGAGACGCCAGATGATTTTCATCACCGCGAAGTTCCGGGTGCTGCCGCAGTACGCCGACCAGTGGCCGGAGATCACCCGTGAGTTCACCGAGGCGACCCGCGCCGAGCCGGGCTGCCTGTGGTTCGACTGGTCGCGCAGCCTCGACGACCCCGCCGAGTACGTGCTCGTCGAGGCGTTCCGGGACGACGAGGCCGGAGCCGCGCACGTCGGGTCGGAGCACTTCCGTACGGCCCAGCGGACGCTGCCGCCCCACCTCGCCGAGACCCCGAGAATCGTCAACGTCAAGGTCCCGCAGGACGACTGGTCCCTCCTCGGCGAGATGGCCGTCCCCGCCGAGGACTGAAACGCACCCAGAAGAGCCGGGTCCCCGTGTGAGACGACGATGCCCTCGGAGCCCCCAGTGAGGGGGTCCGAGGGCATCGTGGTGTGTCAGTAGCCGAGGTCGCCGAGGTCGGGCTGCTGCCAGCCGCCCTGCGGCACGTCGCCCCGGTACGGCCCGCTCACGACCGGCGGCACGAAGGTCTCCTTGATCGTGCGGGCGTTGACCCAGCGGATCAGGTTGAAGATCGAACCGGCCTTGTCGTTGGTGCCCGAGGCGCGGGCCCCGCCGAACGGCTGCTGCCCGACGACCGCGCCGGTCGGCTTGTCGTTGACGTAGAAGTTGCCCGCCGCGAAGCGCAGCCGCTCGGTGGCGTCGTCGATGACGTACCGGTCCTGCGCGATGATCGACCCGGTCAGCGCGTACGGCGCGATGCCCTCCATCTGGTCGAGCACGGAGTCGTACGCGGCGTCGTCGTAGACGTGGACGGCGAGGATCGGGCCGAAGTACTCCTTCACGAAGACCTCGTCTGCGGGGTCGGCGCACTCCAGCACGGTCGGCCGCACGAAGTAGCCGGTCGAGTCGTCGTAGGAGCCGGTGAGCACCGAGATCGAGTCGGCCGAGCGCGCCCGGTCGATGGCCTCCTTGTGCTTGGCGAAGGCCCGCGCGTCGATCACCGCGCCCATGAACGTGGACAGGTCGCCCGACACGTCGCCCACGGTGAGCGACTCGGCCGCCGAGACGAAGTCGTCGCGCATCCGCGTCCACAGCGAGCGCGGCACGTACGCCCGGGAGGCCGCCGAGCACTTCTGGCCCTGGTATTCGAACGCGCCCCGCAGCAGCGCGGTCGACAGCACCCCGGTGTCCGCGGACGGGTGGGCCAGGATGAAGTCCTTGCCGCCGGTCTCGCCGACGAGCCGCGGGTAGCTCCTATAGCCGGAGATGTTCTCCCCGACGGCGCGCCACAGGTGCTGGAACGTCGCCGTCGAGCCGGTGAAGTGGATCCCGGCCAGCTCGGGGTGGGGCAGGGCGACCTCGGAGACGGCGGCGCCGTTGCCGGTGACCATGTTGATCACACCGGGCGGCAGCCCGGCCGCCTCCAGCAGGCGCATGGTGAAGTGCGCCGCGAACTGCTGGGTCGGCGACGGCTTCCACACCACGACGTTGCCCATCAGCGCCGCCGCCGCGGGCAGGTTGGCCGCGATGGAGGTGAAGTTGAACGGCGTGATCGCCAGGACGAAGCCCTCCAGCGGGCGATACTCCATCCGGTTCCACACACCCGGCGACGACACCGGCTGCTCGGCGAGCAGCCGCCGCGCGTAGGCGACGTTGAACCGGAAGAAGTCGATCAGCTCGCAGGCGGCGTCGATCTCGGCCTGCTGCGCCGACTTCGACTGGCCGAGGATGGTGGCCGCGTTGAGCGTGTTACGCCACGGGCCGCTGAGCAGCTCGGCGGCCCGCAGGAACACCGCGGCGCGCTCCTCGAACGGCAGGGCCCGCCAGCGCGGCGCGGCCTCCAGCGCCGCGCCGACCGCCGCCCGCACATCGGCCGCGGTGGCGTCGGCCGTACGGCCGAGCACGGCGGCGTGGTTGTGCGGCTGCACGACGTCGATCGGGGCGCCGCCGGCCATGCGCCGCTCGCCGCCGATCGTCATCGTCAGGTCGAGGGACGTCCCCGACAGCTCCTTGATCCGGGTCTCCAGGGCCGCGCGCTCGGCGCTGCCCGGCCCGTACGCGTGCACCGGCTCGTTCGCCGGCACCGGGACCTCGGTGATCGCATCCATCATTTACCCCTCAAAGCGCGAAGGAAGAAGGCGACGTTGGCCGGGCGCTCGGCGAGGCGGCGCATGAAGTAGCCGTACCAGTCGTCGCCGTAGGGGACGTAGACCCGCACCCGGGACCCGGCCGCGGCCAGCGCCGCCTGCCTGTCGGCCCGGATGCCGTAGAGCATCTGGAACTCGTAGTCGTCCGGGCCGCGCCCGGCGCTCACCGCGAGCGACTCGGCGATCGCGATCAGCCGGTCGTCGTGCGTGGCCACCATGGGATAGCCCGTGCCCGACATGAGGGTCCGCAGGCACCGCACGTACGCGCGGTCGACCTCGGCCTTGCTCTGCCAGGCCACCGAGGCGGGCTCGGCGTAGGCGCCCTTGACCAGCCGCACCCGCGACCCCGCGAGATCGCGGCAGTCGGCCTCGCTGCGGAACAGGTAGGCCTGGATCGCCACGCCCGTCTCCGGGAAGTCCTCCCGCAGCGCGCGCAGCGTGCCGAGCGTCGCGTCGACGGTGGTGTGGTCCTCCATGTCCAGGGTGACGGTGGAGCCGCACTCGCGCGCCGCCGCGCAGATCTGCCGTGCGTTCTCCAGCGCCATGCCCGGGTCGAGGGCCTGGCCGACGGCCGACAGCTTGACCGACACCTCGGCCCGGTCGCCGAGGCCGAGCGGCCGCAGCTCCTCGAGCAGGGAGACGTACGCCTTGGCGGTGGCGACGGCGGCGCCGGGGTCCCGGACCTCCTCGCCCAGATGGTCGATGGTGACGGACAGCCCCGAGCCGGTCAGGCGGCGCGTCGCGGCGACGGCGTCCGCGGTGGACTCTCCGGCCACGAAGCGGTCGACGACCTTGCGCGTGAGCGGGAGCCCCGACACGGCCCGGCGGGCGAGCGGGCTTCGTGAGCACGCGAGAAGCAGGGAACCGAGCATGGCCTCAGGCTAAATCCGCACGTCACGGAAGTTCCACGGACATCCGCCACAGCATTTTTCGACAAATGTACAAGAATGTCAGCATGCAAGACATCGTCGATGAGATCTCCCGGCTGCTGGACGCCTCCGTGACCCTGGAGGACCGCTCCTTCAACCTGCTGGCGTACGGCGCGCAGAGCGGGGACATCGACCGCGTGCGGCAGGAGTCGATCCTGCGCCGCCACGCGTCCGACGAGGTGAGGGCCCACTTCGAGGCGTACGGCATCGCCACCGCGACGGGCCCGGTGCGCATCCCCGGGCTGTCCGGCCTGCTCGGCCGCGTGTGCGTGCCGCTGCGGCACGAGGGGGTGACCTACGGCTACCTGTGGGCGCTCGAATCCGGGGAGCTCACCGACGAGCGGCTGGCCGAGATCGCGCCGCTGGTCGCTCAGGCGGCCGCGCTGCTGGCCAGGCAGGCCCGCGGCCGGCACGCCCCGCTGCGCCAGTTCTTCTCGGCCGACCCCGCGGTCCGCGCCACCGCCCGGGTGGACGTCGAGGGACCGGTGACGGCGCTGGCCGTGCGGACGCCCACGGCGGTCTCCGGGCCGCCGCGCACGCTGCCGCGCGGCGTGCTGGCCGACCCGGACGTGACCGACACGGCCGTGGACGCGCCGCTGCTCGCCGTGCTGGCGCCCGCCGGGCAGGCCGCGCACGTCGCGCGCCTCCTGCACAAGCTGTACGGCATGGCCGCCGGGATCGGGGGTCCGCGCGACGATCCGGGGGAGGCGTGGCAGAGCTGGCGGGAGGCGCTGCTGGCGCTGCGGGTGGCCGAGCACGTCGGGCGGCACGCCCCGGTGGCCGACTGGAGCACGCTCGGCGTCTATCGGCTGCTGGCCCGGCTGTCGCCGCGCGACCTGGCCGATCTCGCCGCCGAGTCGGCCGCCCTCACGCCCGGGATCGCGGCGAGCGTGGAGACCTACCTCGACCACGCCGGGCAGGTCCAGGAGACGGCTGCGGTGCTGGGCGTGCACCGGCAGACGCTGTACTACCGCCTGGGCAAGGCCGGGCGCCTCACCGGGCTCGACCTCGCCGACGGGGAGGACCGCCTGCTGCTCCACCTGTCGCTGAAGGCGGCGGCCCTGCTCCCCTCGTGACGGCTATCCGATCCTGGTCATGTTCGACTCGTAGCCCCCGCCGCCCGGGTAGTTCCATCGTCCGGTCATGGCGTCGCCGTCCGGGGTGAAGGTGCCCCGGAAGTACGCCGGAGACCCCTTCGCGCCGAACCAGATGGTCAGCGTGTCGCCGTCGAGTTCGTAGACGTAGTCGAGGGTGTCGCCTGAGCTGCTGTAATAGCGGGACTTGATGTCCTCGCTCGGCCCGTCGGCCCCGTATGACCTCTCCCTGCCGATGATCTCCAGGCCGGTGATCGGCTGACCGTCCTGCTCCAGCCGGATGTCCTGGATGAGGAAGAAGCCCCCCTCCATCCAGCGGTAGGTGACCGTGCCCTCCGAGCCGCCGGTCACGCGCCAGGTGCCGACGAGCCGGTTCAGCGCCCGGAGCTGTTCGTCCGGCTGCGTCGTGGTGATGTCCGGCATGGTGTCTCCCTTCCTTCCGTTCGTGTGATGCCGCTCGTACGACGGCGCGGGCGGGGAAAGGGAATCGGTCCGGACGGAAGAAATAGATCACGACTCGATAACGGCGGATTCGATCGAGAGCGGCAGGCCGAACAGCGGCAGCAGCTCGGGGCCGAACGTGGTGATCTCCGTGATGAGGCCGTCCTCGGCGCACAGCACGTCGATGTTGACGGCGGCGTAGGAGGTCTCGCCGGGCCGCCGCACGTAGTTCGCCACCGCGGGCTGCCGGTTCACCGCGAGCGGGACGCAGTGCCACTCGCCCCAGCGCTCCTCGCCCTCCAGCACCGGACGCCACATGTCGAGCACGGCCGCCCGCCCCACGTACACCAGGGCGGCGGGCGGCATGGCCTGCAGGACGTCCTCGCGCAGCAGCGCCGCCAGCGCCGGCAGGTCGGCGTTCCTGGATGCGGTGACATAGCGCTGCAGCAGGTCGAGCTCCTCGCGGGTGGGCCGGGTGGCCGCGGCCCAGTCCGCCCGCCGCCTGGGCAGCCGTTCGCGCAGCGTCGCGCGGGCGCGCTGCAACGCGCTCTTGACCGAGGCGACGCTCATCTCCAGCGCCTCGGCGGTCTCGGTCACCGGCCAGCCGGCGACGTCGCGCAGGATCAGCACGGCCCGCTGCCGCGGCGGGAGGTGCTGGATCGCCGCCAGGAACGCCAGCTCGACGGTCTCCCTGGCGATGGCCGCCGCGTCGGGCGCGCCCTCGTCCGGCGCCGCCAGGTCGAGCAGGTCGTCCGGATAGGGCTGGAGCCAGGCGACGTCGGCCGCGGCCGGACGCCCCGGGCTCTCCGCGACGTCCGCCGCCACCGTCTCGCGGGCGCGGGCCGGGCCGGACAGTGCGTCGAGGCAGGCGTTCGTGGCGATCCGGTAGAGCCACGCCCGGAACGTCGAGCGTCCCTCGAAGCTCTCCCGCGCCCGCCAGGCCCGCAGCAGCGTCTCCTGCACCATGTCTTCGGCGTCGGTGAACGACCCGAGCATCCGGTAGCAGTGCACCCGCAGCTCGTGCTGGTGACGCGCGGCGAGCTCGCCGAAGACGGCCTGGTCGCCCGACCGGACGGCCTCCGCCATGGCGTCGGCGGCCGGGGAGTCCCCGGCCGTGACGTGCTGTTCGCTCACGCCCGCCCCGCGTCTCCGTCACCCGTACGTGATCAGCCGGAGCCTACTGCGGGGCCCGGTAGACCCGCACCCACTCGACGTACACAGTGCCGCCGGAGGCGTCGTTGCGCAGCACCAGGCCCAGCGGAGACCGGGGGACGTACGGGCCGGTGTAGT
Organism: Microbispora sp. CL1-1; assembly: GCF_012034195.1. Classification (NCBI taxonomy): domain Bacteria; kingdom Bacillati; phylum Actinomycetota; class Actinomycetes; order Streptosporangiales; family Streptosporangiaceae; genus Microbispora; species Microbispora sp. CL1-1. Next base: position 31,041 of record NZ_JAATEK010000048.1, on the reverse strand, counting down.
TCCACACCTGCCTGCCGTCCAGCCAGAAGGTCACCCGGCCGGGCAGCCAGTCGACGGTGACCGTGTGCCCCTGGGTGAAGGCGGTCGCCAGCTCGGCCCGGGCCAGCTCCCGGCCCTGCCGGACGGAGAGCTCCGCGCGCCCGCCCGCGGTCGCCGCCACGCCGATCGCCGCGTCCTCGGCCCCGGCGTCCCCGGCCCCCGTGCCACGCGTCCCCGGGAACCGCGCGGATCCCGGGACGTCGTCCCGCGAGCCGCCGCGCCGCGAGCCACCGTACTGCGAGCCGTACGCGGAGTCGCCGTACACGTCGTCGTACACGTCGTCGTACGAGTCGCCGTACGGGTTGTCGTATCGGGCACCGTCGAGGGAGTCGTACGAGGGGTCGTCGTAGCGGGGTGCCTCGGCGGAGGATCGGCCGGACCGGGAGCCGCCGCGCCGCGCGTTTCCATACTCGGCGGCGTCCGACCGGGGCGACTGCAGCAGCACGGCGGGAAGCGCCCCCTCGTCGGCCTGCAGGCGGACCTCCCAGCGGCCGTACCGTTGGAGCGCGGCCCCGGAAAGGTCCACGCCGCCGCCGTTCGCGGTGACGCGCAGCGCCTGCCCGCCGAAGTCCTCGGCCAGGGCCGGCGCGCCCCAGCCGGTCGCGGAGGCGCCGGACGCGGAGGCTCCGGACGCGCGGGGAGCCGGTGTGCCGGACGGCGGGCTCGCCGGCGCGCTCGGCGCCTTGCTCTGCGCTGTGCTCGGCGGCGGAGAGGACGCCGGTGCGGCCCCGGGGGTCGCCTGGGCGGCGGCCCGGGGCACGTCCTCCGGTTCGATGGCGTGAACCACGACCGGCCCGTCCGCGGGGCGAACGGGCTCCGCCAGCCGCATCGGCGGCTCGGTTCCGGTTCCGGCCGACGCCCGCGCGCCGGGCGAAAGGCCGGGAGACGGAAGGGGGGACGGGCTGGGGGAGGGACGCGGCGCGACCGCGGGGATGTCGCCGATCTTCTCCGCGATCGTGGCGTCGCCGGTCGTGTCCGCGGCCTTCTCGCCCTCCTGCCCGGCGTCCTCGGCGGGTGCGGCGGCCGGGGTGGCGATCTGCGTCGCGCTCAGCCCCGCCGCGTTCGCGTTGCCCGGCCGCGCGCCGGACGAGTCGGGGGAGGACGCCGATCCCTGTGCGGCGGACTCGTCTCCGGCGGTGAACACCTTCACGGAGTCCGCGTTCGAACAGGCCGTGGCGGCGGCGATGAGCATCGCCGCCGCCACCGCTAAACCAGGCCCATGACGTGACATGAGCCGAGTTAATCACATCATTTCACTCAGATAACTGCCTTAATCCGGTAATATCTCTTGCCTTTTTACGCGCACGTCTTCTCGTAAACGCGGAGCAGTTCCATGCTGATTCGTTCGACCGAATAGCGGGAACGCGCGCGGTCGGCGGCCGCGTAGCCGATGGCCGTGCGCAGGGTGGGGTCGCCGAGCAGGCGGCGGATCCGATGGGCGATCTCCAGCGGGCGGTCGGGCCGGGTCAGGAAGCCGGTCACGCCGTCCACGACCGAGTCGAGATGCGCGCCGGTGGCCGAGGCGATGACCGGGATGCCGCAGGCCATGGCCTCCAGCGCGGCCGTGCCCGTGGGGACGGTCGACGGCAGCGACAGCACCAGATCGGCGCTGCGCATGAGCTTGGGCATCGCGGTGTGCGGCACCATGCCGAGCATCTCCACGCGGTCGGCCACGCCGTGCTCCGTGGCGAGGGCGCGCAGCCGCTCGACGCTCAGGTCGTCGCCGCCGGCGATCACGAGCTCGGCCTCCGGAACGGCACGCAGGGCGTGCACGGCCCAGTCGGCGCCCACGTGCCCCACGTGGAGGAGGCGGGGCCGCTCGCCCCTCGGGAAGGCGGGGCCCTGGCGGCGGAAGCGCTCGATGTCCACGCCGTGCGGGACGACCGAGATGTTGCGGCGCGGCACGCCCATCCGGATCAGCTCGGACTCCTCGTCGGCGCAGGCGGCGATGACGGCCCTGGCCCTGCGGCCGATCGCGCACTCCAGCCGCCGTACGGGCGCGGCGCTGCGGCTGTCGTCGTAGTGGCTGTGGAAGGTCTGGGTGACCGGCACGCCCAGGCCCTCGGACCCGGCGATGGCGGCCAGGCCGCTCGACCACGAGTAGGCGTGGATGATGTCCGGGCGGTGCTCCCGCCACCGGCGCCGCAGGCCGTCGCTGAAGTCCGGGATGTAGGGGAGGAGGTCGTTTTCCGACAGCTCCATGTCGGGCCCGGCGGGCACGTGCTCGACGCCGTCCCCCTGCACCTTCGAACGGGTGTAGACGGTGACCCGGTGGCCCCGGCCCAGCTCGCGGGCGATGGCGGGAGTGTCGGGAGTCAGTTCGTGCGCGGAGACGATGGCGATATCCATGGCACACCTCAAGACAGGAAGGCGTCTGAAAGGGTGTGCCTGCGTCCTAGGCACGATGTAGATGATGTTTACCTTACTCTGATTCGCGCTAAACGCCTAATCGGGAAAAATCATGCGCATGTCCGCAGGCCCGGCGCGGCGGCCGGCCCCCTGACGGCAGCCGCCCTTCTCCTGACATATGCCCAGGTAGCCGCCGATCCGACCCTCACGGACCATCCTCATCGGGCCGCTCGCCGCCATGCGCCGCATCCGCCTCCGCCCGCCCGTCTCGACCGCCCTCTCGGCCCGGCGGGGGAGGATCCCGTCAGCGGGCCCGGCGCAGCGTGAGGACGGTGATCTCGTCGACCGCGTGGGTGCCGCAGAAGGCCCGGTGGTCCTCCTCGATGGCCTTGACGACCGCGCCAGGGGGCTGCCCGGAGCAGCGGGCGAGCGCCTCGGTGAGCCGCTGCTCGCCGTAGTTGTCCCCGGCCGGGCTCTGCGAGCCCACCAGGCCGTCGCTGTAGAGGACGAGCGTCTCCCCGGCCGAGAGCGTGATCTCCTCCGTCGCGGGCACGGAGCCCTCCTCGAAGCCCAGCGGGACACCGCCGCCCTCGGAGAACCGGACGCCGCCGCCCGGCTGGATCAGCGCCGCGGGATGATGCCCCGCGGAGGCGAGCCGCACCTTTCGGCCCCGTACGAAGCCCGCGGCGGCCATCACGAACATGCCCGTCTTCTGCACGACGAGGGCATCGCTGACCTTGCGCAGGGCCTGCCCCGGGTCGTCCTCCCACACGCTCAGCACGCGCAGGCCGTTGCGGACCATGGCGGTCACGGCGGCCGCCTCCTCGCCGCGCCCTGCCGCGCTGCCGATCACGAAGCCCCACCCGTTCTTGACGGTGAACACGTCGTAGAACTCGCCGCCGATGGCGCGCATGCCGGAGCCGGGATGATAGGCGGCGGCGATCTCGAAGCCGGGGATCTCGGGGAGCGTCCGGGGGAGCACGCCGGTCTGCAGGGTGTCGGCGGCGTGGGCCCGGCGCTGGAACCCCTGCTGGGCCCGCATCGCGAGGCCGAGATGCAGCCCGATCTCCTCCAGCAGACCCAGGTCGGCGAGGCCGAACGGCGGGCGGTCGCGCAGCCGCACCAGCGTGAGCACGCCGCGTGCCTCGCCGTCGGCGCGGATCGGCACGCTGAGCAGCGAGCCCGCGCGCATCGCCTGGAGCACGTCGCCGCCGAGCAGGGAGTCGTCGGTCAGCATCTCGTGGACGACGCCGCTCTGCGTGGTCATCACCTGCTCCACGACCGGCGCGAGCGCGGGCGGAGCCTCCTCGACGGCCCGCTGCAGCCGCCCGACCGGCTGGTCGCTCGGCCCGATGACGACCGTGCGCACCAGGCCGCCGTCCCTGGCGACGTCCGCGATCACCCAGTCGGCCGTCTCCGCCGCGAGCAGGCGGGCCGCCCGCAGCAGGGCGACGGGCTCGCGCAGGCTCTCCTCGTCGAGCAGCAGCGTGGTCAGCCGCGACAGCAGCTCGTGCCGCCTGGCCGCCGCCAGCACGGCCGCGTCGTCGGGCACGCCTCCCTGTACGGCGGGCTCGGGCAGCTGGACCTCGGTGGGCAGCACGACCCCGGCGATCATCTCCTGCGGCTCGCCCGGCATGTGCAGGCGGCTCAGCACCAGCCGTACGGTGTGGGCGCGGCCCTGGTGGGCCAGCCGGGTCAGGAACGAGGCGCTGTCGTCGCCGTGGAGGACGGCGGCGAAACGCTGCCGGAACGCCGCGCGGGCGGTCACGTCGACGAGCAGGGGGAACGCGCGGCCGATCAGATAGCCGGCGGGGCTGCCGAGCAGGCGCGTGGTCTCGTTGTTGATGCGGCGCACCGTGCCGCCCGTGTCCATGATGACCACGGGGATCGGCAGCGCCCGGAACACCTGGCGCAGCAGCTTCTGCTCGCGCTGACCGCCGCCGTCCCTGCGCCTGCGGCTGCGCGCCAGCTCGCTCAGGGCCTTGCGGACCAGTTCCTCGGCGGCGTCCAGCTCTCGTAGCATCGCGCCCGGGTCAGGATCTTCCCGTAGGGTGGCGATGCGGTCGGCGAGCCCGCTCAACGCGCGCTCGAGCTCGGCGGTGTCGGGCAAGCTGCCCCCCTCTCTCGACGTAGACGCTACGCCAAACCCCAGGTCTAATCGATCCAGCCTGGATTAACCCGAAAACTATGGGAATGGTCTTTCTACCATGGAGACGACATCCATTCTCGCGCGTGACCTCGCGGCTTTGGGCCGCGTGACAGAGGGCACGTCGGCCGAGAGCGTTCTGCGTGGCATCACCGAGGCGGTCGCCCGGGGCGTCCCCGGCTGCGCGGGCGGCACCGCCGAGCTGTGGATGGAGGGGCGGGTGCTGCTGGCCGCCTCCCACAGCGAGCTCACCCTGCTCATCGACCGCGAACGCGACCTGCGCGAGGGCCCGTCGCGGGAGGCGCTGTCCACCGGGCGGCCGATGACGATCCCCGACGTCATGCGCGAGACCCGATGGTCCCGCTACGCCGCCACCGCCGTACGGCACGGGGTGCGCTCGGTGCTCGTCGTGCCGATCGCCGTGGAAGGCGCCGTCGTGATCATCGGCCTGTACGGCGTGCGCCCCGGCGTGTTCAGCTCCGGCGGCCCGCTCATGGCCCTGCTGCGCGAGCAGGTCACCGTGGCGCTGGCCAACATCTGGGAGTTCGACGACGTCCTGACCGGCGCGGCGCAGATGCAGGAGGCGCTGGCCGGCCGGTCGGTGATCGACCAGGCCAAGGGCATCATCATGTCGAAGAGCGGCTGCTCGGCCGAGGAGGCGTTCGACGAGCTCAGACGGGTGTCGCAGCACCACCAGGTCAAGGTGGCCGACCTGGCCAGGCTCCTGGTGACCGAGCACCAGCAGAAGCACGGGGGAGCCGCCCCGGACTGAGCGGAGCCGTACGCGCCGGCGGGCACGTGGCGGCCGGCGGGCGGGCTCAGGCGGCGAACGCGGCGAGGGCCTCGTCGAGGGTGTCGAACAGGGGAAGCCGCTCCGACAGGCCGGTCACCCACATCACCTTGGAGTTCGGGTATTGCACGGAGATCAGCGCGAAGTTGCCGCCGGCCGTGGTCGAGCGCTGCCAGTGGTGCACGATCAGGCCCAGCGCGCGCGAGTCCATGAACGTCACGCCGCCCAGGTCGAGCACCATGCCGGGGCCGTGGTCGTCGGCCGCGGCGTCCAGGTAGTCCGAGAACTGCTCACGAGTCGTGGCGTCGAGGACGCCGTTCACATGGATCACCACGATGTCCCCCGCCATGCTGGACGTCAGGGACAGCAGCCCGTTGTCAGACACCTCGCGCCTCCTCTGCGGCAACATTACTGGTGCCGAGGGGGTGGTGATACTCCCGATTTTCCGGCAATATACTGATGCAGAGGTCCAGCAGAGGGCCTCGTCTCGATACTGTAGCGAGGCGTGCCTTCTGCGTGGTCAACCCAGGCGTAGGCGCCCTCGCGAGAAATACGAGGGGACTGCGCAGATGGCTGCCGAGGTCCGTGCAGAGACCGCCAGCAATCCGACCGCCGAAGAGCTCCTGGCCGAACTGGTCATGGACGGTCTGTCCGAGGAGCGGCGGGAACGCCTCCGCGAGAAGATCGTCGAAATGCACCGTCCGATGGCGAGGGACATCGCCCGGCGGTACCTCAACCGCGGCGAGCCCATGGAGGACCTCCTCCAGGCCGCGTACGTCGGCCTCATGAAGGCCATCAACGGCTTCGACCCCACCCTCGGCCACAGCTTCCGCGGGTACGCCATGGTCACCATGACGGGCGAGGTCAAGCGGCACTTCCGCGACCGCACCTGGGCCGTCCGGGTGCCCCGCCTCTACCAGGAGCGCCGGGCCGAGCTCAACCGGCACGTCGCCGACATGACCCAGGAGCTGGGCCGGTTCCCCACCGTCGCCGAGCTCGCCAAGAAGATGGGGCTGTCCGAGGAGGACATGCTCCTCACCATGGACGCCTCCGCGGCGTACAGCACGCTCTCCCTCGACGCGCCGATCGGCGCGGACGACGACGCCGCCGCGCTCGGCGACGTGATCCCCGAAGAGGACGACGCGCTCGACACCCTCGTGGACAGCGAGGCGCTGAAGCCGCTCATCGACCTTCTCCCCGAGCGGGAGAAGAACATCCTCCTGCTGCGCTTCTACGGCAACATGACGCAGGCCGAGATCGCGGCTGAGTTCGGCATATCGCAGATGCACGTCTCACGGATCCTCCGCAAGACCCTCGACCAGCTCCGGGCGGAGCTCGTCGCGGGATGAGAGGATGCGGCGATGGCCGGGACGATGCCCGGGACACCGTCGTGCCACGGCGGCTGTGCCACGGCGGCTGTGCCACGGCGGTGTCCCGGGGTATCTTCGTCCTGCCCATAGCCCAAAGACCCTGAGACGGCCAGATTTCCGGCGGGAGGCGTGTACCGGGTGAAAGATGACGGCGTTCCCGCGCACGTCACCGGAGCGGCCAAGGAGCGTGCCTTCTCCTTAGCCGATCTGCCCGACCTGCGGGAGTTCGCCGCCGCCGAGGCGCTGCGTCGCGGCATGCCGGAGGACGCGATCGGCGACTTCCTGGTCGCGCTCAACGAGGTCGCCACCAACGCGGTCACCCACGGGTCGACGAAGGCGCGGCTGGGCATCCGGAGCGACGGGACCGCCCTGGTGGTCGCCGTGCACGACGACGGCCGGGCCTGGCGTCCAGAGGGCGAGCCCGGCCACGACCCGCCTCCGGAGAACGCGACCAGCGGCATGGGGCTGTGGGTCGCGCGCATGCTGAGCAACGAGCTCCAGGTCACCACCGGTCCCAGGGGAACCACGGTGACGATGCGTTTCCTCCTCGCGTAGGGGTAGGGGACAGCCATGGCTGTCCCACGGATTCTGATCGTCGGCGGCGGATACGTCGGCATGTACACGGCACTGCGCCTGCAGCGCAGGCTCCGCCGCGGCGAGGCGCTCGTGACCGTCGCGGACCTCGACTCCTACATGACCTACCAGCCCTTCCTGCCGGAGGCGGCCGCGGGGAACATCGAGGCGCGGCACGTCGTCGTCCCGCTCAGGCGGGTGCTGAACCGGTGCCAGATCCTCAGCGGCCGGATCACCCAGGTGCGGCTGGGCGACCGCAAGGCGGAGTTCACCCCGCACGAGGGGCCCGACCTCACCATCGACTACGACTATCTCGTCATCGCGCCGGGCTCGATCTCCCGGCTGCTGCCGGTGCCCGGCCTCGCCGAGCACGGCATCGGCTTCAAGACCATCGAAGAGGCCATCGCCCTGCGCAACCACGTGCTCGGCCGCCTCGACATCGCCGCGTCCACGCCGGACCCGGAGGTCCGCCGCAGGGCCCTCACCTTCGTCTTCGTCGGCGGCGGCTACGCCGGCGTGGAGGCGCTGGCCGAGCTGGAGGACATGGCGTCGGACGCGCTCGAATACTTCACCGGGCTGCGCCGCGAGGACATGCGCTGGGTGCTGGTGGAGGCCACCGACCGCATCCTGCCCGAGGTCGGCCCCGACATGGGCAAGTGGACTGCCCTCCAGCTGCGCGAGCGGGGCATCGAGATCCGCATGAACACGCTGCTGAAGTCCGCGGAGGGCGGCCACATCGTGCTGAGCGACGGCGAGGAGTTCGACGCCGACACCCTGGTCTGGACGGCCGGCGTCAAGCCCAACCCGCTGGTCGCCGCGGGCGACCTGCCCCTGGACAAGAGGGGCAGGATCAAGGTCGACGCCTGCCTGCGCGTGCACGGCACCGACTTCGCCTTCGCCGCGGGCGACTCCGCCGCCGTCCCCGACCTGACCCGGCCGGGCGAGTTCTGCCCGCCCAACGCCCAGCACGCCGTACGGCAGGCCAGGACGCTGGCCGGCAACCTCCTCGCGGCGCTGCGGGGGGAGGTCCAGCGGCCCTACCGGCACAAGTACGCCGGGTCGGTGGCGAGCCTGGGGCTCTACAAGGGGGTCGCGCAGATCTACGGCCGGGAGCTTCGCGGCTTCCCCGCCTGGCTGATGCACCGCACCTATCACCTGACGCGGATGCCGACGTTCAACAAGAAGACCCGGATCCTCATGGACTGGACGCTCGGGCTGTTCTTCCCTCGCGAGATCATCTCGCTGGGGGCCATCGAGGAGCCGCGCAAGGAGTTCACGCTGTCCGCCCGCTCGTGAGCGCACTCCGGCGGCCGCCTTTCCGGGGCGTCACACCGGCGCCGAGTCGTGCCTGCGACGAGCGTCACGCTACGTGGCTCGGGGGGCTCGGAGGCGGCTGCAGGCGGCTCGGAGGCGGCTGCGCCGGGCGGCTCCGAGCCCGGGCACCCCCGCCGGGCCGGGGGAACCGGCGGCCCGGCGGGAAACGCGCTGATCACCCCACTTCGGCGGCGGGGGCGTCCTCATCGGTCAGGGCCCCGGCGAACTGCGCCGAATAGAGCCGGTGATAGGCGCCCCGCGCGGCGAGCAGCTCGTCGTGGGTGCCGTGCTCGACGATGCTTCCGGACTCCATCACCAGGATGAGGTCGGCGTCGCGGATGGTGGACAGCCGGTGGGCGATGACGAAGCTGGTCCTGTCGCTGCGCAGCGCGGCCATCGCGTGCTGCACCAGGACCTCGGTGCGGGTGTCGACCGAGCTGGTCGCCTCGTCCAGGATCAGCAGCGACGGGTCGGCGAGGAACGCGCGGGCGATGGTCAGCAGCTGCTTCTCGCCGGCGCTGATGTTGCCGCCCTCCTCGTCGATCACGGTGTCGTACCCGTCGGGGAGGGTGCGGACGAACCGGTCGACGTACGTCGCGCGTGCCGCCGCCTGGATCTCCTCGTCGGTCGCCCGCGGGTTGCCGTAGGCGATGTTGTCGCGGATCGTCCCGCCGAACAGCCAGGTGTCCTGCAGCACCATGCCGATCTGGGAGCGCAGGTCCTCGCGGCGCATCGCCGTGATGTCGACGCCGTCGAGGGTGATGCGGCCCGCGTCCAGCTCGTAGAAGCGCATGATCAGGTTGACCAGCGTGGTCTTCCCCGCGCCGGTCGGGCCGACGATCGCGATCGTGTGCCCGGGCTCGGCAACCAGCGACAGGTCCTCGATGAGGGGCTGCTCGGGGTCGTACCTGAAGGACACGTGCTCGAACTCCACGCGCCCCCGCCGGGTCGCGGGCAGCGCCGGCTCGGCCGGGTCGGGCTCCTGCTCCTCGGCGTCCAGCAGCTCGAAGACCCGCTCGGCGGAGGCCACCCCCGACTGCAGCAGGTTGGCCATCGAGGCGACCTGGGTCAGCGGCTGGGTGAACTGCCGGGAGTACTGGATGAACGCCTGCACGTCGCCCAGGCTCATCGAGCCGTTCGCCACCCGTACGGCGCCGACGACCGCGATGGCGACGTAGTTGAGGTTCCCGATGAACATCATCGCCGGCATGATGATCCCGGAGATGAACTGGGCGCCGAAGCTCGCCTTGTAGAGGGCCTCGTTGCGCTCCCGGAACACCTGCTCCACCTCCGGGCCCCGCCCGAAGACCTTCACCAGCTCGTGACCGGTGAACGCCTCCTCGATGTGGGCGTTCAGCGTGCCCGTGTGGGCCCACTGGGCGACGAACTGCTTCTGCGACCGCTTGGCGATCCGCCCCGTGACGATCATCGTGACCGGGATCGTCACCAGCGCGATCACCGCGAGCAGCGGCGAGATCACGAACATCATGACCACCACGCCGATCACGGTGAGCAGCGAGCTCAGCAGCTGGCTCAGCGTCTGCTGCAGGGTCTGCGACACGTTGTCGATGTCGTTGGTGACCCGGCTGAGCAGCTCGCCGCGCGGCTGGCCGTCGAAGAACTTCAGCGGCAGCCGGTGCAGTTTGTCCTCGACGTCGGCCCTGAGGCGGAACACCGTGCGCTGCGTCACGTCGTTGAGCAGCCGGCCCTGCAGCCACATGAACAGCGACGCCGCGACGTACAGCACCAGCACCCACGCCAGGACCGTGCCCAGCGCGCCGAAGTCGATGCCCTGACCGGGAACGACGTCCATCCCCGCCAGCATGTCGGCGAAGTCGCCGTGACCCGAGGCGCGCAGGCCCTCCACGGCCTGCTCCTTGGTCGTCCCGGCGGGCAGCCGTCCGCCGATCACACCGCTGAAGATCACGTCGGTCGCGCGGCCGAGCAGCTTCGGCCCGATGACGGAGAACACCACGCTGATCACGGCGAGGGCGATCACGGCCACGAGCCTCGGCCGTTCGGGGCTCAACCGGCGCAGCAGCCGCCGCACGGAGGGGCCGAAGTTCATCGACTTCTCCGCCGGCATCTGCCCGCCGCCGAAGGGCCCGAAGCCGCCACCCCCGGGCCGGGGTCGTACGGGTGCCGTGGGCCGGTTGCTCATACCGCACTCCCCGCGGTCAGTTGGGACTCGACGATCTCGACGTACGTCGGGCAGGTGCCGAGCAGTTCGTCATGGGTGCCGATGCCGGCGACGACACCGTCGTCCAGCACGACGATCTGGTCGGCGTCGGCGATGGTGGAGACCCGCTGGGCGACGATCACCACGGCGGCGCCGGCCGTGTGGGGGCGCAGCGCGGCGCGCAGCCGGGCGTCGGTGGCCAGGTCGAGCGCCGAGAACGAGTCGTCGAACAGGTAGATCTCCGGCTTGGCGACCAGCGCGCGGGCGATGGACAGGCGCTGGCGCTGCCCCCCCGACACGTTCGTGCCGCCCTGGGAGATCGGGGCCTGCAGGCCCTCGGGCATCGCCTCGACGAAGTCGCGGGCCTGGGCCACCTCCAGCGCCTCCCACAGCTCCTCGTCGGTCGCGTCCGGGTTGCCGTACCGCAGGTTGCTCGCGATGGTTCCGGAGAACAGGTACGGCTTCTGCGGCACCAGGCCGATGCGCGTCCAGAGCATCTGGGGATCGAGGTCGCGTACGTCGACGCCGTCGATCAGCACGGCGCCGGACGTCGCGTCGAACAGCCGGGGCACCAGCGAGACCAGCGTCGTCTTCCCCGAACCGGTGCTGCCGATGATGGCCGTGGTCTGTCCCGCGGTCACGCGGAAGGAAATGCCGGACAACACCGGCGCCTCCGCACCCGGGTAGCGGAACTCGACGTCGCGCAGCTCCAGCTCGCCCCGGCGGTCCACGTGGCGTACGGGGTTATCGGACGGGCGCACGGACGACTCGGTGTCCAGCACCTCCGTGATGCGCTCCGCGCAGACCGCGGCGCGCGGGATCATGATCGAGATGAAGGTGGCCATCATCATCGACATAAGGATCTGCATCAGATACATGAGGAACGCGGTGAGGGCGCCCACCTGCATCTCGCCGCTGTCCACCCGGGCGGCGCCGAACCACAGCACGGCGACGCTGGAGGCGTTCAGGATCAGCATCACGGTGGGGAAGATGAGCGCGGTCAGCCGCCCGACGCGCAGCGCCGTGCCGGTCAGCTCGTCGTTGGCCGTGGCGAACCGGCGGGTCTCCTCACGCTCCCGCACGAACGCCCGCACCACCCGGATGCCGGAAAGCTGCTCGCGCAGCACCTGGTTCACCACGTCGATGCGGGTCTGCATGGCGCGGAACTGCGGGACCATGCGGAAGACGATCAGCCCGATCGAGACCAGCAGCACCGGGACGCAGACCAGCATGAGCCACGACAGCCCGACGTCCTGACGCAGGGCCATGATGATGCCGCCGACCCCCATGATGGGCGCGGCGACCAGCATCGTGCAGGTCATCACCACGAGCATCTGGATCTGCTGCACGTCGTTGGTGTTGCGGGTGATCAACGAGGGAGCCCCGAACTGGGCGACCTCCCGCTGGGAGAAGCCGCTCACGCGGTGGAAGACCGCCGACCGGACATCCCGGCCGAACCCCGCCGCGACCCGGGCGCCGTAGTAGACCGCCGCGATCGAGCAGGCGATCTGCACGAGGGACACGGTCAGCATCCAGCCGCCGGTGGCCAGGATGTAGCCGGTGTCGCCCGTGGCCACCCCCTGGTCGATGATGTCGGCGTTCAGGCTCGGCAGGTAGAGGGAGGCGATGGTGCCGACGAGCTGGAACAGCACCACCGCCGCGAGCGCGGGGGAGTAGGGCCGCAGGAACGTGCGGAGCAGACGGCTCAGCACGGCGGTGGTCCAGGGAAGCGTCGCGGGGAGGGGAAAATCATGCCGAACACGCTATATGAGCAGCTAACTCACTCACTCGTGGTTTTCGGCACGAGCGAACGGCGTTCGCTGGTCGTGGACGGAATCGAGGACGTCCAGGGGGCGTCAGGGGGCGTCGGGCACGCGGCCGATCGTGCGGGTCGGCCTTTTCCCACGTGCCGGGCTCAGGGGTCAATGGGGCGTACTTCTCGCGGGTTTCTCGTGACACACAGCGATGAGGTCTCGCGGGTGGGCACCCGCGAGACCCTCAGCGCGTTTTCGGCGTTGTGCTGTCGGCGTTGTGCTGTCGGCGTTGTGCTGTCGGCGTGGTGCTTTCGGCGTGGTGCGGGGAGACGTCGCGGGGTCAGCGGCGGACGCGTCCACCGCGCCAGCCGCCACGCCAGGAGTTCACCCCGGCGGTGCCGACGCCGGCCTGGTGCAGGGCCAGCAGGCACAGGCCGAGGGCGAGCAGCGCGGTCAGGCCGATGCCGATGCTCGCGTTGAGTAGATCGAGGAGAAAGGCGATCCCGAAGACGACCGCCGCGGCGATGGCGAGCATTGTTACCTCACTTCCGGTTCAGATGGGCAAGTAACGTGTGGTACTCGTGCAGGGCCAGGCGCAGCGCCTCGGTGTCGCCCCGCTCGTCGTCCTTCCACTGGTCGAGCAGCTCCTGACGGCGGCTGGTGAGGGCCGACAGGGCCTCCTCCACCAGCGCGTCCGCCTGCTCGACCGAGTGACGGGGATCGTCGACGAAGCCCGTCTTGATCTCCCGCCACCGGCTGTCGAACGCCTCGTCGTCTCCGGGGGCGGCGGCGGTGGTGGTGGGGTAGGCCACCGGACCGTCCACCATGGCGCCGGTGGTCGTGCCGGTGATGGCGTTGCCGTCCGTGCCGGGGTCGAGGTCCGTGGCGGCGTCGTGGGTGCCGTACGCGCCGGTCGCGACGTCGCCGGATGCCTCGGCGAGGGATCCGGCGTGGTCGCCCGCGACGAGGGGGTCGTCCTCCGCCGTGTGCCCGCCGCCGGTCTTGGGCGACGTGAGGACGTCGTCGCCCGCCTGGCCGTACGGCTCGTCGTCCGCGTCATCGCGGGTCTCCGGGGCATCGGAGTACGCGCGGTCGCCGGCGTCGGGAACCGTGCCGTCCGCGTGCGCAGTGCCATCCGCGTACGCGGCGCCGTCCGTGTCCGCCGCGCCGTCCGTGTGCACGGTGCCGTTCGAGTGCGCTGTGCCGTCCGTCTCCGCAGTGCCGTCCGTGTCCGCCGTGCCCTTCGTCTGCGCTGTGCCGTCCGTGTGGTCGGGGGCGTACGCGGCGCCGGGGGAGTAGACCGGGCCGGGGCCCTCGTGCTCGTCGCGTCCGGCGTCCGCGACGGCCTGCTCCCTGCGCGCCTCCTCCTCAAGGGGTTCGGGCGTCTCGGGAGTCGGTCGCTCGGTGATGTCGTCGCGCTCGTCGTGCCTGTTCGTCCGCATGGTCATCGCTGCGCCTTCCGTACGTCCGCGTGGTGGCCGTTCGTCGAAGTGCCGTCGTAGCCGTCGGTGGCGTACGTGGCGTCGTCGGTGTGGTCGTGCCGGGGAGCGTCGGCGCCGTCGCCGAGAAGCTCCTGGAACAGCGCGCGATAGTGGACCATCGCCTGGCGGAGCTCCTCGGTGGTGGCCTCCTGCCGGGCGGCGCGGCTGCTGACGTCGTGGGCCTTGCGGTAGTGGTCGAGCGTGGTGGCGTGGGCCACCGACAGGTCGCTCAGACGCTGCTCGAACTCGTCCGTGGGATAGCCGCGCTCGGCCATCACCGCGGTGACCAGCGCGTCCGCCTCGGTCACGGCGAAGCCGGGAGCGTCCACGAACCGCTCCTGCACCTCGGCCCACTTCCTCGCGTACTGTTCCCGGGTCTGCGGGTCGAGCGGGCGGATGTCCAGCGTGGCGTGGCGCTCCTCGCGGGCGAGCAGTTCCTGCTCGGCCTCTTTACGGCTGTCGCTCTCCCGCACCGCCCGTTCGTACTCGGGCCCGAAACGGTCCTGCAGGTGGCGCCGGCGGTTGCGGGCCGACACCAAGTAACCGACTGCAAGGATCACCAGCACGGCGACGATCACGACGGCCACCCATGCTACGGCGGTCATTTCTGCCTCCAGGGGTGATTGCGTTGTTCACCCGCACTGCCCTGGAATGCGGCCTTCACGCCTCGCGTAATCGCGAATTCTGGGGGTAAAGGGGCGTTCTACCAGCAGAGGAGGTAGCCATGGGCTTCGGGGCCAGTCTCGCCTTCATCGCGGTCGGCGCGGTTCTCGCGTTCGCCGTCAAATGGGACGTTCCTGGAATCGACCTGCAAATGATCGGCTGGATTCTCATGACCGTGGGGGTCGTCGGCATGGTGCTGACCGGCCGTTACACCCGCCGTCCGCGGACGGAGGAGACGGTGGAGACCATCGAGCCGGACACGATGTACACCGTGGACCCGGCGGCCGAGCCGCACGTCCACGTCCAGGAGACCCAGCCGCACACCGCCGTCCACCCGGGCGAGCGCCATGTGCACGTACGCGAGGAAACCACGCACCTGCCCCGCGACGGCGCGTGAGCCGTACGGGTCAGGACGTGGTGCCCGCCGCGTCCGTGGCTTCGCGGGCCTCGGCGAGGACCCGGGCGATGTGCGAGTCGTCCCCGGCGGGCACCTCGTGGAAGCCCATCTCCGGGTCATAGGCGATGTCGAGCCTGTTGTCGACCAGCCGGTTCGCCCACCGCAAGGCGGTGTTGAGCCTTTCCTTCGGGACTCGGCGCCCCTGGGCCGCGGCGGAGAGGTTCCGCAGATTGGTGGCGGGGCCGCTCTGGCTGTGCTCGCGCCGGAGCTTCCACGGCAGGGCACGGCTGTGGTCCGTCATCGGCTTGGACAGGCCGGCGGCCCGCTTCGCCTGGAGGACGCCCGACTCCGTGACACCGAAGTGCTCGGCCAGACGGGCGTTGGTCCACCCTTCGGCCGCCAGCCGGACGAGTTCTTCCTGGTCGATGCGCGCCTTCCGCCCCATGATCGCCAGCCTAGGCCCACCGGCGCGGTTCGTGTACGCACGAGGGCGGAATCTGCGCTAAGGTTTGGGTGTGCCCAGGGAGACCAGGGCAACGGGACGTAGCGCAGTTTGGCAGCGCACTTGACTGGGGGTCAAGGGGTCGTGGGTTCAAATCCCGCCGTCCCGACACTGTTCTAGCAGGTCAGAGCCACAGTTCCCAAGATCGGGGATTGTGGCTTTTCTGTTGTGTCACCCAGGTGTCATCAAGAGTCGCCCTCCCGGACCGTGCCGCCCGGTGACAGATGTCTGTCCAGCGTGTCACCGCATTCGCCGGTCCTCTGGCCGGGGGAGCGCCTCGTGTTCAAACGGACTGGGAGATCTACACCGTAAAGGACCCTGCTTCTGAGCGGTAGGAACTTGATCGACAACGCATCCGCAGCGGGAAGCCATCGCAGACGCCCGTAGCTGCCCTGGCGACCTTCCTGGCCACGACTTGGTGACCGTCGTTCGCCACACCGACGCTGGGGACGTGGAGAGCTGCGAGCCGGGGCTGGGAGCAGTGCGTTGTCACCTGTAGCGAGCATCGGTAGGTTCCGATCATGTCCGACGCCGACTTCACTCCGCTCCGTGTCACCCAGGTGGCGTACGGGCGTGACATCGACTTGGCGATCCGGGAGTGGGCGCGGGCCAATGGACACCCGATCAGCGATTGCGGCCGGGTCGGTCACGGGCTCGTCGAGGCATTCTTCGCTGCCAACCCTGACGTGTATGAGCGGGCTGAGAAGACCGAGGCGGTGCATGCCGCCGCCCGCATGCCCGGTGCCTCGCCGGAGGACTATGCGTGGCAGGACGAGGGCCCGCTGGGACCGATCTACACGATCACCCTCGTCAGGGGAGTGGAGGAGTACGAGGTGCTGCGGCGGTTGGGCGCCGCCCCGGAACACATCCGCCTGATCGACGTGGATGAGTACCCCGACTCCAGCCGCACAGAGATCGTCACGGTACGGCGGGCGGGAGATTGGACCATCGTGATCGAGGAGTGCGGCTGGCTCGGCGTGCAACGCGAGGTCATCGGTAAGCTGTCCCGCGATGGCGAGGAGGCTGTCGCCGTGATGCGACACGATTACGCCGCCAGGCACGACTTCGCCTACGCCCTCGACGGTGAGCTCGTCACCGGTTTCGATCCGAGCCAACCCGGAACCCGCTGGGGCACCGCACCCGACCGGCTCAACCGGCATCTTCGCCAGCTCGGCATCGACCCGGCCACCGACGACTGGATCGACAACGCCATCCAGGCCGTCCTCGCGCTTGCCGGCCGAATCTCCGGCGTCGTGGTCACACCCGCGCACATCGAGCGTCCCGTTCTCGGTGCTGCATTCTTCCGTTGAAGCCGGCTCTGCCGCCTCGGTGTCCGGCTGATCCAAACCGGCGTAGAGGCCGGATGGTCAACTGCGAGTTCTCCGGGCCGACTTGCAGCCGGACGATAGTCGGAGGTTCTTCCACTGGGGTCATGGGACGGTTACGGAAGGCGTCGAATTGTCCCTTATCGTGGTTTTATTCCTGCCCGTAATTGTGGTTCAAGTTGATAACGAGGTGATTGCTCGAACGGTAGGGCAAAGGCGTTCGGGGCTAGTGTTCACTCGTGCTTCTTGATCGCATCCACACGGCTTCTCGGTCTGCTGATCGTGCGTGTGATCGGAAGAGGTGAGCGCGTGGGATTCTTGGACCGTTTTCGGGGTGAGCCGGGCCGGCGTCGAGCGGCCGAGGGGCATCATCCGTCCGGGCACGACGGTAGGCAGGCTGCAGCTCCCCGCCGCGCGGTAGTCCCTGCAGGAACGGGATATCCGCAGCAGCCGCAGTCGCCCCCGCCTCCGCCGCCTCCCGTGGGACCTTGGCTGCCGCCAGGCGTCGGGGTCGGCGTCGCGGGGCTCAACATCGTCGGCGGCCTGCTGTATGTGGGCGCCGGTTTACCGTCGGTATCGGGGCAGACGGTCGAACCGGCGTTGATCGACCCGCGACTGCCCGTCGACCTGCGCCGTCCGGATTGGACGGGACAGGGCCTGCGCTACTGGCCGTCCTATGCGTCGATTCCGCCGGATTCGCGTGCCGCCTATCTGTCCTGGCTCGCCGACGGACGGCGCTACCCGCATGTGCCCATTGGCTATGTGTTCCTCTACTTCTATGGCCTGGAACGACGGGCTCTGCACGATCTACGCCTGGATCGTTCCACTGTGGGGCGCGAGTTGTCGATCATCCAGGCCGAGGTTCGCCGGCTTCTCCGGATCTACGGTGAGAACTCCTCCTTCCGGAGCTATGCCGGTGAGTTCGACCAAGTCCTCGACCTGCTGATCCTGGCGGGCCAGGACACGCAGCCCAGCGCTGGGCATCCCCCTGAGCCTTCTCGCGAGGTGACGCCGCTTCGGCTGACGGTGGGATTGGGGGAGTTCGCGGCGGAGGGACGACCAGTCCCCGCCGAGTGGGCGTTGGCCTGGATCCGCTCCCACCCCGACTACTACCCGCGTACTCCGGCGACGCGTTGCGCCGCTCAGTTCGATGCGCTGTTCCGCGCGCGGTACGCCGCGCGTCATCGTGCCGGGCTGGTGGTCCGGCCTGGACGCAAGGAAGTCTCCCTTGATTACCGGCCCGCCAGTGCCGGCTTCGGCGGGTACCCCCGGCTGACACTCCACGGCATCCCCGACGTGCTGACGCTGGCCGCGCCGACACGCAAGCTCGTGGCGTTGGCTGACGAGTGCACCACCGACTTGGACGCCTACAGCCGTTTCGTCGGACGCTTCCCGGACCGGCAGGCGAGTGTGCAGGCGCAAGCACTGCTTCCGGCAGAGTTGCTGGACCTCGAGTCGGGAGGCGCGAGCCGCGCCGTGACGTGGGCGCGGAACCGTCTTGGCGCGCAGGAGACCGCTCTCGTGCCGACGGAGGAGTTCGCCGCGCTGCTGGACGCGTCTGAGGCCAAGCCGGCGAAGAAAGACGTCGTCGCTTTGGCGCAACTGCTGGGCAGCGTGGGGATCGGAGTCGAACCCGATCCGCGGCTGGGCGGTCCGGTCCTGTCGAGCGGTCCCATGGTGCTTTTCGCCGCTCCGGGCGGTCCCACCGCGGCATCCTCGGACGCCTACCGCGCCGCGACGATCCTGCTCCATCTGGCGGCGGCCGTGAGCGCCGCCGACGGGGAGACCTCGGAGGCGGAGCAGGGTCATCTCAGCGATCACCTCGAACGGGCCCTGCACCTGACACAGGACGAACGCCGGCGCCTGCACGCGCACCTGCGCTGGCTCATCGCCACCGAGGTGAAGCTCACCGGCCTGACCCGGCGCCTGGCCGAGATCGACGAGAGACAGCGGGCCTACGTGGCGGAGTTCCTCACCGGGGTGGCCGCAGCCGACGGTCATATTTCTCCTGAAGAGGTCAAGACCCTCAGCCGTATCTATCGGCTGCTCGGACTCGATCCCGCCATGGTGAAGGCCGTGCTGCCTGCCGCCGCTCACCCCGCTCCAGCGGCCGGTCCAGTGGTCGTTCGCCATGCTGAGCCGGAGCCGGGCTTTGCGATTCCCCGCCCTGTCGACGTTCGAACGGCCCCGGCCGCCGTGCACCTCGACCACGGTGCCATCGCCGCCAAGCTTGAGGAGACGGCCAGGGTGGGGGCGTTGCTGGGCTCGATCTTCACTGAAGAGGAGCCGACACACGCGCCCTCGCCGCCTCCGGCCGCTGATCCGGTCGCCGGGCTGGACGGCCCGCACTCCGGCCTCGTACGCGGCCTCCCGCAGGTGGAGCAGTTGTCTCGGGGGGAGTTCGAGGACCTCGCGGCGAAATGGAACCTGCTCCCCGATGGCGCACTCGATCGCATCAACGAAGCCGCCTACGAGGTGGGCGGTGAGCCGTTACTCGAGGGAGACGACCCGATCTGGGTCAATCGATACCTGCTGGGAGAGATGCTGACGTGACCACGACGATCCCGATCCGCCCCCGCGAGCGTGACGCCCTCCTCCAGTCGCTGCGGGCGGGCGTAGTCCCTCGGGCCGGCCAGCGGCATGTGCAGGTGGGCCGGGCCCCCGAGGTCCAGGCCCTGGTGACCGACATCGATCGAATCGCCGGTGGTGGGTCAGCCGTGCGTTTCGTCATCGGTGACTTCGGCGCGGGCAAGACCTTCTTCCTGCACCTGGTGCGATCCATCGCTCTGGAGAAGAAACTGGTCACCGTTCACGCCGATCTCAACCCCGACCGCCGCCTGCACTCCACCGGCGGCCAGGCACGCAGCCTCTACGCCGAACTGATGCGCAACATGGCCACCAGAGCCAAGCCCGACGGCGGGGCACTTTCCGCAGTCGTCGAGAGGTTCGTCTCCACGGCACTTGCCGAGGCCCAGCAGGTCGGCGCCGACCCCGGGCAGGTCATCCGTACGCGCCTTGCCCACCTGGCCGAGATGACCGGAGGATACGACTTCGCCGAGGTCGTCGGCGCCTACTGGCGCGGGCACGACAGCGGTGACGAGCAACTGAAGGCCGCCGCGGTGCGCTGGCTGCGGGCCGAATACTCCACCAAGACCGAAGCCAGGTCCGCGCTCGGCGTCCGGACGATCATCGACGACGCGACCTTCCACGACCACCTCAAGCTGATGAGCCGGTTCGTCCGCCTGGCCGGATACGACGGCATGCTGGTGTGCCTGGATGAGATGGTCAACCTCTACAAGCTGGCCTCCACCCAGGCCCGCAACGCCAACTACGAGCAGATCCTGCGTATCTTCAACGACACACTGCAGGGCACGGCCGCGCACCTGGGCTTCTTGTTCGGCGGCACCCCCGAGTTCCTCACCGATTCCCGTCGCGGGCTCTACAGCTACGCCGCACTGCAGTCGCGGCTGGCGGAGAACTCCTTCGCCAGGGACGGGCTGGTGGACTACTCCGGGCCAGTGCTCCGTCTTACCGCCTTGACCCCGGAGGACCTCTACGTCCTACTCACGAAGATCCGGCACGTCTACGCCTTCGGCGACCCGTCCCGCTATCTCGTCGCCGACGACGCGCTGCCCGCGTTCATGCACCACTGCTCCAGCCGGGTCGGTGACGCCTACTTCCGCACGCCACGAACGACGATCAAAGCCTTCTGCGACCTGCTGGCCGTACTGGAGCAGAATCCCGGAGCGGACTGGCGGCGGATTCTCCCCTCGGTCGAGCTGGACCAGGAGAGCAACCCCGATCTGGCCCCGCTCGAAGAAGACGAGGGTCTCGCCACGCAGGCATCGGTGACCCAGCCCGGAGCTTTCGGTGACGACGACCTCGCCTCCTTCCGGCTCTGACGCCTTCCAGCTGCTCCACCCCAAGGTGCAACGGTGGATCTGGCAGCAGGACTGGCCCGAGCTGCGCCCGGCCCAGGAGGCGGCCGCCGCTCCCGTTCTCGCGGGTGAGACAGACGTGCTCATCGCCGCGGCAACCGCCTCGGGGAAGACCGAGGCCGCGTTCCTTCCCGTCTGCTCGGCGCTGACCGCGGATCCGCCGCAAACCGGCGGGTTCGCTGCGATATACATCAGCCCGCTTAAGGCGTTGATCAACGACCAGTACGGCAGGCTCGACGAGCTGTGCGAACACCTGGACATCCCGGTGGCCCGCTGGCACGGCGACGTCGGCGCCGGCGTCAAGAGCAAGCTCCTCGACCGGCCCCGGGGCATCCTCCTGATCACCCCCGAATCGCTGGAGGCGATGTTCGTCCTGCGCGGGTGGAAGATGCGCGACCTGGCCGGTGCCCTGCGCTACGTCGTCATCGACGAGATGCACTCGTTCATGGGCACCGAGCGCGGAGCACAACTGCAGTCCCTCATGCACCGGCTCGACCTGGCCGCCCGCCGCCGCGTCCCACGGATCGGACTATCGGCCACACTCGGCGACATGCGCGCGGCGGCGGATTTCCTCCGGCCCGGCAGCGGGGACAAGGTCACCGTGATCGTGTCGGACGCCGACGGTCAAGAGCTTCAGTTGCAGGTGCGCGGCTACGTCGAAACGCAGCCCAACCTCTCTGCCCTGGACAGAACCGCCGATGAGGACGCGGAGCAACAGACGGGCGAGGAGGACTCAGGGGAGCGGTCCGCCATCGCCGATCACCTGTTCACGACCCTGCGCGGCTCCCACAACCTGATCTTCGCGAATTCCCGGGCTGCCGTGGAGGAGTACACCGACCTGCTCAGCCGTCGATGCGACCAGGCGGGCGTGCCGAACGAGTTCGTCCCGCACCACGGAAACCTCTCCAAGGACATCCGCGAGCATGCCGAGTCCCGCCTCAAGGACCGTGCCCGGCCGGTCACCGCCGTCTGCACCTCCACCTTGGAAATGGGGATCGACATCGGATCGGTCTCGTCGGTCGCGCAGGTCGGAGCGCCCCCCGGGGTCGCCGCCCTGCGTCAGCGCCTCGGACGTTCCGGGCGACGCGGAGGGCCGGCGATCCTGCGGGTCTACATCCGCGAGCGTGAGCTGTCACCAACGCTGCACCCAGCCGAGGAACTTCGCGCTCAGCTCGTGCAGACCATCGCGACGATCGAGCTTCTGCTACAGCGCTGGTACGAACCCCCACACGGAACGGCGCTGCATCTGTCCACCCTGGTGCAGCAGACTCTCTCGCTGATCGCCCAACACGGCGGCATCACCCCGAACGACGCCTACCGAACGCTCTGCGGCCAGGGCCCTTTTCGGCTGGTCGACGCCGCGACCTTCGCCGCCCTGCTGCGCGACCTCGGCGAAGCGACGATCATCCGGCAGGAGACCGATGGCCTCCTTCTGCACGGTGACGCGGGGGAGAAGCTGGTCAACCATTACACCTTCTACGCCGCCTTCGCGGCTCCCACCGAATACCGCATCGTGCATGGGGGACGGGCTCTCGGAAGCCTGCCCATCGAACAGTCACTCCCCGAAGGTGCTCTGCTGATTTTCGCGGGCCGGCGTTGGCGAGTCCTCGCCATCGACGCGCGGGCAAAGGTCATCGAGGTCGCGCGAGCATCAGGCGGCCGCCCGCCACGCTTCACGGGAGCCGGCCCGGAGGTACACGACCGCATTCGGACCGAGATGCGGCGCGTTTACCAGGACAGCGCTGTTCCCATCTACCTGGATGCGACCGCCCAGCGCCTCTTGGAGGAGGGCCGCGCCGCCTACCGCCGCTTCGGCCTGGAAGCCCAGCCGATCCTGGCCTACGGAAACGACACCCTGCTCTTCCCGTTCTGCGGTGATGCGATCATGACGACGATCGCGCTCACCCTGCATACCAGGGGAGTCAGCGTGGAACGACAGGGGCTGGCACTGGCACTGTCCGGAGCATCGCCGCAGACCACCGCCGACCTGCTGAGAGAAATGAGCGAATCCGAGCTGCCCACAGCGACCGAGCTGGCTCGGCTGATCCCCGACAAGAGAATTGACAAGTACGACGAATTGATCGGGGAGGAGCTCTTGGCCCGATCTTTCGCTGCCCGGCAGCTTGATGTTCCTGGTGCTCGAAACGTGATCAGCCGTCTCGCCGAGCAGAGCGCCCTCGCCTGTCTCTCGTAGCTCCAAACCGGTCCGTTGCTTCGTGAAGCATCCGGAAGCGGCGTCAGCGAGAGGGCGAATCGACCGGCGGTGGGGGGTCGGGTGGGAAGGCGGAGGAGAGTTGGGGGGTGGTGTCGGCCTACTCGTACGGCTCGCTCGGTTCTGGGATTTCCGTCACCTGGATGGCGGTCATCTCCGGTGGCACGGTTCCGTTCAGGATCTTGCGGGACCTCGGCGGGACCCAGGTGGCGGTCACCTCGACCCAGGTGTCGTCGGGCGGCGGAGCGGCGCCGAGCACAGCCACCTTAGGGCGATGGCGTCGGCCGCGCAGCAGCTCATCCGCATGCGGGTGACGTACCAGCGGTCTTTCTTCTTCGGCCGTACGACGAAGCCGGTCGCAGGACCCTCTTGCCGGTCGAGAGCGGGACGTAGGAACCGGTCGTCCCCGGGGCTAAAAGCACCAGCCGCGCCCAGGCCAGCCTCGCCCGGCCGACGCTGGTGCCGAAGACCTGGCCATCGTCTGATCTACCCGTCTTGTGAGCGTTTCAGGAGTTCCTCCGGCTGATTCCGCAACCGCGGCAGGCTGTAGAGCCTGGCCAGGCCCCATATGAAGGAAATGGACACCCATATCCGACAGCGATCAAACATGTCAAGAATGGAAGGTATATGGGCGTTCTGGGACGATTGCGCTGTGCATGTCGGCGGATCGTCCCTGCGTGCGTTACGTGCCGCGGTGTTCGCGGCAGCGTGCGTGCTGGTCTCAGCCGCTATGCACATGCTGGCCGGCGGGGCTCCCGTGCGCGGGGGAACCCTGGTCGCCGCAATGGCGCTGACCTGGCTGGGCGCGTTCCTCCTCGCAGGCCGTCAGCGGGGCCTGGGGGTCCTGCTGAGCGCTTCCTTCGGCGCGCAGTACGGGATGCACCATCTATTCACTCTCGGCGCCGCGCACGCGTCGCCGTCGCCGTGGACGGGTGAGCACGGCACCGGTTTGGGAATGCTGCTGATCCATGCCGCGCTGGCGGTCTTGTCCGCCTGGGTGCTGGAACACGGTGAGTCGGCCCTGGCGATGATCGTGCATCTGGCCGTCACGCCGGTGCGAGGACTGCGGGCCGTGTTGCGCGTCCTCGCGAGTGCGCTGGTCGACATCGCCGCACCCTCTCCCCGCCCCGTGGTGGAACCTCTCCTCCGGGTCCCTCGTCGTTCCGACTTCGTCGTGGTGGTCGCTCGGCGCGGTCCGCCTCTGGCCGTCTCCGTTCTCTGATACGGGCTGCCGCCTGCCATTGGCGGCATCGGCTCGCCATGCCGTACGCCCGTTTCGCCGCCCTGAACCGCGCTGAACGCGGTCCGCGGCGTAACCCCCCTACGCAGGTGACGCGTACCTGTCGGTGTGCGCTCGCCGTGAACGGAGAACCCCATGACTTCTACCGCTGATATTCAGCGTGCCGTCGATCCGGCCCGGCCTCCCCAGCCCAGGCGTGCGACCTGGGCGGTGCTGCGCCCGCTGGTGCTGCGCCTGCACTTCTATGCCGGAATCCTCATCGCCCCCTTCCTGCTCGTGGCCGCGACCACGGGCCTGCTGTACGCCGCCTCTTTCCAGATCGAGAACGTCGTCTACCGGCATGAGCTGACCGCGCCGGTGACTCAGACCAGCGTTCCCCTGAGCGAGCAGGTCACTGCGGCTCGCCAGGCGCTCCCCGAAGGGAAGGTGACCGCGGTGCGGCCCGCGGCCGAGCCCGGCCTGACCACCCGGGTGCTGCTGGACGTGCCGAACCTGCCCGAAAGCACTCAGATGGCGGTCTTCGTCGACCCCGGCACCGGTCAGGTGCGCGGCACGCTGGAAAGCTACGGCGGCTCCGGCGCGCTGCCCGTACGCGCCTGGATCTCCGACCTGCACCGTCGCCTCCACCTGGGAGAGCCCGGGCGGATCTACAGCGAGCTGGCCGCCAGCTGGCTGTGGGTCGTCGCCCTCGGCGGGCTGGCGCTGTGGCTGAGCAGGCGTCGCCGCAACGGCCGCCGCCTCCGTGGCCTGCTCACTCCCGACCGCGCCGCCACTGGGCTACGCCGCACGCTGTCCTGGCACGGCTCGGTGGGCTTGTGGGCCGTGCTGGGCGTGCTGTTCCTGTCCGCCACCGGCCTGACCTGGTCGAAGTACGCCGGAGAGAACATCGGCGAGCTGCGTACGAGGTTCGGCTGGGCGACTCCGTCGATCAGCACCGATCTCGGTGAGCACGCCGGGCACACGGGGCACGCCGGGCACGCCGCGAGCGGCGGCCAGGCCGGCGACACCGCGGACGTGGGAATCGACAAGATCGCGCAGGCGGCGGCCAGCTGGCGGCTGTCCGGCCCGCTGGAGATCGTCCCGCCGGCCGAGCCCGGGGCCGCGTACGTGGTCAAGGAGATCCGCAAGACCGCTCCCACGCGACTGGACCAGCTGGCGTTCGACCCGGCGACCGGGCAGTTCGTGGGCGAGTTGCGGTTCGCCGACTACCCGCTGGCCGCCAAGCTCACCGAGTGGGGCATCGACGCGCATATGGGGCTGCTGTTCGGCCTGGCCAACCAGATCGTCCTGGCCGCGATCGCAATCGGGCTCGTCACGCTGATCGTGCTGGGCTACCGGATGTGGTGGCGGCGCCGTCCGACCCCCGGATTCGGCCGGCCCTACCCCCGCGGCGGTTGGCGGGCGGTGCACTGGGGAGTTCTGGCGCCGCTGGCCCTGCTCGCCCTCGTCGTGGGGTACTTCCTGCCCCTGATGGGCATCTCCCTGGCCGCGTTCCTGGTGATTGACACCCTACTCGGGCTCCGTTCCAGGGTCGCCGGCTAGGCGCATGGCTTGTGCAGCCGGAGCCCGGATCCGCGAGAATTCGGGCTCCGGCCACATCACCCGCCGAGTGGTGAACAGTGGGCGTGTGTGGACATGACCGTGATGCGCGTACGGCGGGGAGGGCGCGGTTACGGAGCCTGGGGCCTGTAGTAGCGGGCCCGGCTCTCGCGGTTCGTCGCGGGCTCCCTTCGCGCCTCAGGCGGCGAACAGGAGAAGCAGGCCCACGACGGTGTAGACCACCATCAGCACGAGCAGGGGGATCTGGCCGAGGACGGCGGTCCGGCGGGGGGACGGGGCCAGCGCGCGGTCGTGTGCCAGGACGGTGCCCAGCACGTGGCCGATGACGATGACCGTGACCTGGAGGGTGGCGACTCCGGCGGGGGTGGTGCCGAGCGCCTGGGTGGTTCACCCGGCGGTGCCGAGCCAGTTCGCGCCGGTGTCCAGCGGGTCGGACAGCAGGGCGATGGTCCGCTGCCCATCCAGGAGGAACTCGGTGGCATCGGCCGGAGGTGCGGCACCCTCCGCTACCCCGGTGACCGTGGCGGACAGCCCGGATCAGGAGACTGGCATGCCGGGCTGGATCTGGGCGGTCGTGGCCGCGCTCGCTGTTCTCGAAGTGGCCGCCGTCCTGCTGGACGCGGCAGGAAACCGTCGACGCCGCCGCTCCCGGACAGCTCGGAGGACCCCGGATCAGGACCGGAGAACGGTGAGCGCGACTGACGGACGCGGCGCGAGAGTTTGAAGGAGGCTCGTTCGCGCCTCTCCGCATCAGGTTGTCGGGGCTGGGGAGAGAAGTCCCGGGCGGCGGCCCGTGGTTGGAACAGTGCTGCGGAAGGATCTCCTAGCACCACGGGCCGCCGCGGTCTTGGGCGGGAAGGTTCAGGCCACGCCTCGCGCGGCCTCAAAGCGGGAAGTCACGTCGGTCCAGTTGACCAGGCTCCAGAGCTTTTCAACGTAGTCCGGCCGGACGTTGCGATACTGCAGGTAGTAGGCGTGCTCCCAGGCGTCGAAGACCAGGAGCGGGGTGGTGTTCATCCCGACGTTGCCGTGGTGGTCGTAGACCTGCTCGACGACGAGCCGGCGGGAAAGGGGCTCCCAGGCCAGAACTCCCCAGCCGGAGCCCTGCACCGTGCTGGTCGCGGTGGTCAGCTGCTTCTGGAACGCCTCGAAGGAGCCGAAGTGCTCGTCGATCGCGTCGCGCAGTGCCCCGTCGGGCCGGTCACCGCCGTCCGGTGAGAGGTTCTGCCAGAAGATCGTGTGCAGGACGTGCCCGGACAGGTTGAAGGCGTAGGTCTTCTCCAGGCCGACCAGTCCGCTGAAGTCGCCCTTGTCCCGGGCTTCGGCGAGGCGATCGAGGGTGTCGTTGGCGCCCTTGACGTAGGCGGCGTGATGCTTCGCGTGGTGCAACTCCAGGATCTCGCCCGTGATCGCCGGTTCGAGCGCGGCGTAGTCGTAGGGCAGGTCGGGCAGGGCGTACTGGCCCATCAGGTCCCTCCAAACAGTTATTGCGAATCACTTGCAACTACATCTATCACGCAACACGGAGGTGTGAGTGTGATCGCTGTGATCGTCGAACTCGAACCTCCATCGGGGTGCAGGACCACGCTGCCGCTGTCCGCGTCGATCGCTGTGAGCGGATCGACGTCCTCAGGCGGCAGGAGCCATCTCGGACAGGTGACGGATGGATCCGCCGGACGGTCCGGTCCAGCGGATGAGCAATTCGTCGTCGTGGGTGATGGCCAGCACTCCGGCCCCCGATTCGAGGCGGTAGGCCTCCAGCCGTGCGACGAGATGGGCCTGGGTGGACGCGTCGAGCATGGTGGTCATCTCGTCGCAGATCACGTAGCGAGGGCGGAGGGTGAGGCTCCGGGCGACGCACGCCCGCTGGAGCTGACCGTCGGAGACCTCATGTGGGCGGCGGGAGAGCAGTTCGGGTGTCAGGCCCATCTCCTCGGCCAGTTCCCGCGCGTGCTCGATCGACCGGTGGGCGGCGCGGAGGGGTTCGGCGATAACGTCGAGCAGGGTGAAGCGGGGGTCGACGGCGAGCCGGGGCTGTTGGAATATCAGTGCGACCTGGCCGCGAAGCTCGCGTGGGACGCGGTGGCGCCAGCGGCGGACGTCCACTCCGTCGACGGTGAGCCTGCCCGCGGCGGGCTTCAGCAGCATGGCGAGCACGCGGGCGAGCGTGGACTTCCCGCAGCCGCTCGGCCCGGCGAGTCCGGTCACCTGTCCGGGCGATACCTCTATGCCGACGCCGCCCAGTACCCGTTGGCGGCCGTAGGAGACGACGACGCCCTCAGCGCGCAACATGGCTCTCCAGAGGGTGGTGGCAGGCCACCCGGTTGTCACCGAGGGGTGGCAGGGGCAGTCGTCCGCAGTCGTCGGTTGCCCTGGCGCAGCGCGGCCGGAAGGCGCACCCTTCGGGCAGATCGGTGAGCTCGGGCGGCTGGCCGGGAATCGCGGCGAAACGCCGGGAAGGCAGCGCGTCCAGCAGCCCTGCGGCGTACGGATGACGGGGCCCGGTGAAGAAGTCGGCTGCCGGTTCGAGGGACAGGATACGGCTGGCGTACATGACGGCGACGTGGTCGGCGACCTGCTGCGCTGCCCGCAGGTCGTGCGTGATGAGCAGGACGGCCCGGCCGTCGTCGGCGAGGCGGCGTAGCTCGGTCATGGTCGCCTCGACGAGGGGGCGGTCGAGGCCGCTGGTCGGCTCGTCGGCGATGATCAGCCACGGGTCGCCGGCGAGGGCGATCGCGTTGACCACACGCTGCGCCATCCCGCCGGAGAGCTGGTGGGGATAACGGTCGAGGTCAGATGGGCGCAGGCCTGCCCGCTCGGCCAGCGTGTCGGCGTGATCGGGGTTTCCTAGCTCGTGCAGGGCCTCGGTGAGCTGGGCGCGCGCTGTGCGGACCGGGGTGAGATGCGTGGTGGGACTCTGCGGGACGAGCCCGATGCGTCGGCCCCGCACGGTGCGTGCGAGGACCTTCTCCGGTGCTGCGATCAGGTTTACGGGGGGTGTGTCGCCGGACTCGAGCCAGGCGGCGCCCTCGACCGAGGCGTTGCCGGGGAGCAGGCCCATGAGGGCGTGGGCCATCACGGATTTGCCGCAGCCGGATTCTCCGACTAGGGCGAGGCACTGACCGCGCCGCACCTCGAAGTGGGCGTCGGTGACGGCCCGCACGGTGGCGCCGGGTAGGTGGAAGCGAACCGACAGGCCCTCGACGCGGAGACGTGGTGGTTTCACAGCTGCAGCTCCGATCGCCAGCGCGGATTGGATCGGTCGCGCCAGTACTGGGCGAGCGCGGAGATCGCCAGGGTCGGCAGGAAGATGAACAGGCCGGGGAACAGCGAGGCCCACCAGTTGCCGGCGAGCAGGGACCGCGCACCGTCGTTGATCATGTTCCCGAGTGAGGCGAGATGGGCCGGCAGTCCCAGGCCGAGGAAGCTGAGCGCGGTCTCGTGCCAGATGGCGTGCGGGATCATCAGCACCGAGGCGAGCATGATGTGCGGTATCAGATGGGGCAGGAAATGGCGGCGCACGATCCGCAGCCGCCTCGATCCGCCGGAGATCGCGGCGTCGACGAACGGCCGGGCGCGCAGGGTCAGGACCTCGGAGCGCACGATCCTGGCCGCGGTCATCCAATGGGTGAGCGCGACCGATACGACGACTGCGGTGGTGCTCGGGGTGAACAGCGCGACGATGAAGATGCCGAACAGCAGGTGCGGCACGGAGTTGAAACCGTCGACGATCCTCATGATGAGCCGGTTCAGCGTCCCGCCGGCCGCTCCGGCGGCGAGCCCGGCCAACGTGCCGATCGTGACAGAGACGACGGCCGCGGCGAGACCGACGAGCACGGAGACGCGCAGGCCGTACACGGCGCGCAGCAGCACGTCGCGGCCCACCTCGTCGGTGCCGAACGGATGCCTGAGCGAGGGCGGCAGCGAGGCGGCGTGAAGGTCGACCAGTTGCTGGTCGAGCCTGGCGAACAGCGGCACGAGCACCACGGCGAGCAGGAGCAACGCCAGCGTCACCGCGGCGCTGCGTGGGAAGCGGCGTCGGGAACGTGCGAGCCCACCCGCGACTCCTGTCGCCATCAGCTCACCCCCAGGACCCGCACCCGCGGGTCGGCGATCACGTACGCGGTGTCGGCGAGCAGGTTGCCGGCGACCACCGCAAGGGTCGCCAGCAGCGTGAGCGCGGCGAGCAGCGGGAAGTCCGCGGCGAGCGCCGCCTGCACGGACGCGGAGGCCACTCCGGGCCAGGAGAAGACGGTCTCGACGAGGATCGCCCCGGTGACGAGCTCGGGAATGCGGGCGCCCAGCAGGGTGATGAACGGCAGCAGCGCCGACCGGAGCGCGTGGCGGACGACGACCGTGCGTTCGCGCAGGCCACGGGCCCGGGCGCCGATGACGAAGTCCTCCCGCAAGGTCGTGATCAGCGACTCGCGGACGAACAGCACCAGCCATGAGGACTGCGAGAACGCCAGGACGGCCACCGGGAGGATCATGTGCCGGAGCACGTCGGCGGGCTCCACCGTCCCGGACGCCGCGTCGGTGAGGCCGCCGGGAGGCAGCCATCGCAGTCTCACGGCGAATATCCAGATCACGATGAGCGCGGTCCAGAACACCGGAGCCGCTTCGTTGGCATAGGCCGTGCCGCTGATCAACCGGTCGGCCCAGGAGTCACGACGCCAGGCCGCCAGCGACCCCAGCACGAGGCTTGCGGCCAGCATGACGACCATGGCGCAGCCGGCCGCGAGCAGGGTCCATCCCAGCCGTTCCCCGATCACCTCGGCGACGGGCCGGTGCATGCTCCGTGACTCCCCGAGATCGCCGCGGAGCAGGTTGCCGAGCCAGGTGAGGTACTGCTCGGCGAGTGGCCGGTCCAGACCCCAGTTGGCCCGTATCTGCCGGGCGATCTCCGGGCTCGTGGTCAGCGCCCGATCGCCGAGATACTGCCGCACCGGATCAAAGGGCGACGCCTTCGCCAGCACGAACATCCCCAGCGTGACGACCAGGAGCAGCGGCGCGGTGAACGCCAGCCTCCATGCCGCCATCCGTCCCAGGGCGCGCGTCATGCGGCGGGCTTCCACTCCGCCAGAGTGCGGAACAACCCGCCGGTGGCATGCTCGTGCGCTTCCACGGCCGGAGCGATGCCGGTCCACTTCCCGCGCACGACGTAGACGTGCTGGAGATAGACCAGGTAGGTCCAGACCTCGTCGTCGCG
>NZ_JAATEK010000047.1:0-54458 GCF_012034195.1 Microbispora sp. CL1-1 | reverse complement strand
TTGACCTCTCCGCTGGTTCTCAGGGGCGTACGCGTGGAGAGCCTGTCAGATTCATCGGGTTTAAGTAAAGCCTTCGGCCGGATATCAGGGGGCTTGCCTTGACCTATGGTCGGTGTGATCCTACTGTTCCATTCATATTCATCGGATCAATTGGAGTTCGCCCATGCCGACGATCACCTCGGTGAACGTGATCGACATCAGGTTTCCGACCTCCGCGACGCTCGATGGCTCGGATGCCATGAATCCGGACGGCGACTACTCCGCGGCGTACGTGGTGCTGGAAACCGACGACGGCGACCTGGCCGGGCACGGTCTCACTTTCACGATCGGGCGGGGCAACGACCTGTGTGTGGCCGCCGCCCGGCAGATCGGGGCGCGGCTGGCCGGGCGTGATGTGGACGAGCTGGCCGGCGACCTCGGCGGCCTCTATCGGGAGATCATGGCCGACAGCCAGATGCGCTGGCTCGGGCCGGAGAAGGGTGTGGTCCACATCTCGGCCGCCGGCGTGCTCAACGCGGCCTGGGACCTTGCGGCCCGCCGGGCCGGCAAGCCGCTGTGGCGCTTCGTGGCCGACATGACCCCCGAGGAGCTGGTCGCGGCCTGCGACTTCCGTTATCTGTCCGACGTGCTGACCCCGGCCGAGGCCGTCGAGATGCTGGCCCGGCTCGCGCCCACGCGTGAGGAGCGGATCGCCGAGCTGGCCGAGCACGGCTATCCGGCGTACACCACCACCCCGGGGTGGCTCGGCTACGACGACGACAAGCTGCGCCGGCTGTGCCGCGAGGCCGTCGCCGACGGCTGGACCCACGTCAAGCTCAAGGTCGGAGCCAACGTGGAGGACGACGTCCGCCGGTTGTCGATCGCCCGCGAGGAGCTCGGCGACCGCACGCTCATGATCGACGCCAACCAGGTGTGGGACGTGCCCCAGGCGATCGAGTGGGTCAACCGGCTCGCGGCGTACGAGCCGCTGTGGATCGAGGAGCCGACCAGCCCCGACGACGTCCTCGGCCACGCGGCCATCCGGAAGGCGATCGCCCCCGTCGGCGTCGCCACCGGCGAGCACTGCCACAACAGGGTGATGTTCAAGCAGCTCCTGCAGGCCGGGGCGATCGACTTCTGCCAGATCGACTCCTGCCGGCTCGCGTCGGTCAACGAGATCGTGCCGGTGCTGCTCATGGCCGCCAAGTTCGGCGTGCCGGTCTGCCCCCACGCGGGCGGGGTCGGGCTGTGCGAGCTGGTCCAGCACATGGCCGTGGTCGACTACGTGTGCGTGAGCGGCAGCCTGGAGGGCCGGGTGCTGGAGTACGTCGACCACCTGCACGAGCACTTCACCGACCCCGTCCCCATCGGGCGAGGCCGCTACCTGCTGCCCGAAAAGCCTGGTTACAGCGCTCGTATGCACCCTGAGTCGATCGACGCGTACCGCTACCCTGATGGTCACCAATGGGGAGGCTGACGTGGGCGTCATCGAGACGGCGATCGACACGATCAAGCAGATGATCATCGATGGGGAGCTGCGCCCGGGGCAGAAGCTCCCCGTCGAGAAGATTCTGGCCGAACAGCTCGGTGTCGCCCGCAACACGCTGCGCGAGGCCGTGCGCGCGCTGGTCGCCATGAGGGTGCTGCAGACGCGGCAGGGCGACGGCACCTACGTCACCAGCCTGTCTCCCGATCTGCTGCTCGACGGGATGAGCTTCGTCGCCGACATCCACGTCGACGCCGGCGCGGGGG
This sequence comes from Microbispora sp. CL1-1, assembly GCF_012034195.1. Taxonomy (NCBI): domain Bacteria; kingdom Bacillati; phylum Actinomycetota; class Actinomycetes; order Streptosporangiales; family Streptosporangiaceae; genus Microbispora; species Microbispora sp. CL1-1. The sequence continues at coordinate 52,727 of NZ_JAATEK010000047.1, read as the reverse complement.
AGTTCCTGCACGTGCGCAGGATCCTGGAGGCGGAGGCGACGGCGCTGGCGGCCACGCGCATCCCGGACGCCGACCTCGTCCACCTGGGCGACCTGCTCGACGAGGCCGAGACGGTGGCCGCCTGTGATCCTGTCGACCACGAGAAACTGGTCGCCCTCGACCAGGACTTCCACGCGCTCATCGCCTCCCATTGCGGCAACGCCGTCCTCGCCGCCGTCATCCAGAACATGTCGGGCCGCACCGTACGAGCCCGGATCTGGCGCGGCATGAGCGACCCCGAGGCCGTTCACCGCACCCTCCGGGAGCACCGGGCCGTCCATCGGGCTCTGCTCGCGCGGGACTCCGAGCGGGCCAGGCTCCACGCCGCCCTGCACGTCCTCGGCGTCGAGGAGAGCCTCGCCGGCTCGCGTCCCTTCACAGGAGAGACCACCCATGACTGATCGTCCCGGTTCCGGGGGAGACACGCCGTCGTCCGCCGGCCGGGTGGACGTGGCGGGCGACGCCATGGACCGGCTGACGGCCCGGCTACGCGATGAGGACGCCGTCGTCGTCGCCTATTCCGGCGGCGCCGACTCCGCGCTGCTCGCCTTCGCCGCCGCGAAGGTGCTCGGAAGGCGCGCACTGGCCGTCACCGCCGTCTCCCCGAGCCTGGCCGCCTCCGAGCGGGCCGCCGCCCGCGACTTCGCGCGCGCCCACGGCCTGGCCCATCTGGAGGTGTGCACGGACGAGGGCGACAGGCCCGAATACGCCGCCAACGGCGCCGACCGCTGCTACCACTGCAAGTCGGCGCTGTTCGACGCGCTCACTCCACTCGCCGCCGCCATGGGCGCCCGGATCGCGCTCGGCACCAACCTCGACGACCTCGGCGACCACCGGCCCGGGCAGCGGGCCGCGGCCGAGCGCGGGGCCATCGCGCCGCTGGTGGACGCCGGGCTCACCAAGGCCGACGTCCGCGCGGTCAGCCGGAGACTCGGCCTGGTCACCGCGGACAAGCCCGCCGCGCCCTGCCTGGCCTCCCGGGTGAGCTACGGCGACCCGGTCACGCCGGAGATCCTGCACAGGATCGAGACCGCCGAGGCCGCGCTGCGCGATCTCGGCTTCCCGGTGTGCCGGGTGCGTGCCCACGCAGGCGGCACACTCGCCCGGGTCGAGGTTCCGGGCGCCGACATCCCGCGCGCGTGCGAGCTGCGCGAGCGCGTCGACGCCGCGGTCCGCGGCGCCGGGTTCACCTTCTGCTCGCTGGACCTGTCCGGTTTCGCGTCCGGGCGCCTCAACGCGCTGCTGCCGCTGCTCCCTTCGTGACGCGCACGTCCGCCTGACCGGAGCCGTACGCGGCGAGGAGAGGAGAGGGGGAGACCGGCGCCGCGATCGGCCTCCCCCTCTCGTCATTCCTGCGACTTTCCGCCGGTGAGGCGGGAGATCGCAAGCGCGGTGAGGATGATCGCCCCGTTGAGCGCCTGGATCCACTGCGCGGGGACGCCCGCGAGGGTGAGGACGTTCTGGATCATGTAGAGCAGCAGGATGCCGGTGAACGCGCCGAACACGGTGCCCTTGCCGCCGTTCAGGCTGACTCCGCCGATGACGGCCGCGGCGAACACCGTGAAGATCGCGCCGTCGCCCTGGGCCGCGGCCACGGAGGCGAGCCGGCCCGTCAGCAGGAGACCGCCGATCGCGGCCAGCAGGCTCGCGGAGATCAGCACGATCCACAGCACCCGGTCGGTGCGGATTCCGGCCGCCTTGGCGGCGTCGACGTTCCCGCCGATCGCGTAGAGCGCCCGGCCGAACCGGGTGAATCCCATGACCACGATGCCGACGGCGAACAGCAGCAGGCAGATCCAGATGGACGCGGGCACGCCGAGCCACATGGCCGAGCCGAAGTAGGTCATCGACTCCGGCAGGTTGAAGAAGGTCTGCCCGCCGGAGATGCCCGTGAGGAGGCCGCGCAGCACGATCAGCATGCCCAGGGTGACGATGAAGCCGTTGAGTCCGAAGCGGACGATGAACAGCGCGTTCACCGCACCGATCAGCACGCCCACCGCGAGCGTGACGGGGATTCCCCAGGCGCCGGGTAGCAGCCCGAGCCCCGGCCCCGTCCCGGCGGCGACCGTGAGCCACGCGGCCACGCCGGGGGCCAGCCCGAAGGTCGACTCGAGCGACAGGTCCATCCTGCCGGCGACCAGCACGAGCGTCTGCGCCAGGACGAGGAGCGAGATCTCCGACATGGTCTGCAGGATGTTGATCAGGTTGTCGCTCTGCAGGAAGATCGGGTTGACGATCTGCCCGACGATCGCGATCACGATGATCGCGGGAACGAGCGCGAAGTCGCGCAGCCGCGCCAGGCGGATGGCCGGGCGGCGTCTCCCCGTCTCCTCGGGAGCCGGCGGGCTCGGAGGGTGTCCCGTCGTGGCGGGAGCGGTGGTGCTGTCAGGCATCGAGGTCGACTCCTTCCATGGCGGCCACCATCTCGTGGTCGTGCCAGCCGGCGGCCAGTTCCGCGACGACGCGGCCGTGGAACATCACGAGCACCCGGTTGCACAGCCGCAGGTCGTCAAGTTCATCGGAGGCGATCACGACGCCGGTCCCGTTGTCGGCGATCTCCTCGACCTTGCCGAGCAGGAACTCCTTCGACCGGACGTCGACTCCGGCCGTCGGAGTGATCAGCACGAGCAGGCGGGGGTCGCTGGCCAGGGCGCGGGCCATCACGACCTTCTGCTGGTTGCCGCCGGACAGCCCGGAGACGGGGAGCTCCGGGCCGGGTGTCTTGATCGCGAGATTCGTGATCATCTCGCGGGCCAGCGCGTCCTTGCGCCGGCCGCTGACGAACCCCGCCTGGCCGAGCCGTTCGGGCACGGTCAGCGTGGTGTTGTCGGCGATGGACATCAGGGGAACGAGGCCCTGATGGTGACGGTCGCGGGGCACCAGGCCCACCCCGGCGGCCAGCGAATCCGGCACACTGCCGGGGCGCGGGCGGTTCCCGGCCACCTCCAGGGTGCCGTCCCGGGGAGCGCGCAGCCCGGCGATGGCCTCGGCGAGCTCGTTCTTCCCGCTGCCGCCCAGGCCCGCCAGCCCCACGATCTCCCCGGCCCGCACCCGGAGGTCGACGTCCTGGTAGACGTCGCCGTCGGACAGGCCCCGTACGTCGAGGACCACCGGGGCGTCCGCCGGAACCGCCGGGCGTACGGCGTGCTCCCGCAGCCCCGCGGCCTCACCGGTCATCGCCGCCACCAGCTCGCCCTGCGGCAGATCGGCCACCGGCGCGGTGAGGATGTGCCGGGCGTCCCGGAACACCGTGACCGTGTCGCAGATCTCGTAGATCTCCTGCAGGTGATGACTGATGAACAGGAAGGTGACCCCCTGCTCGCGCATCGCCCGCATCCGGTCGAAGAGCCGGGAGATCGCCGCGCCGTCGAGCTGGGCGGTGGGCTCGTCGAGGATGATGAACCGCGCGCCGAACGACAGCGCCCGGGCGATCTCCACGAACTGCCGCTGCTCGACCCCGAGCTCCCCGGCCGGCCTGCGGACGTCGACGTCCACCGACCATGCCTCCAGCAGGTCGGCCGCCTTCCGCCACAGGCTCTTCCAGCCGACCAGCCCCAGCCGGTTGCGGTCGTGCCTGTTCAGGTAGAGGTTCTCCGCCACGGTCAGCTCAGGGATGATCGTGGACTTCTGGTAGACGCAGGCGACCCGTTCCCGCCAGGCGTCCCGGTCGGACAGCCGCGGCGCGGGCGACCCGGCGAAGCGGACCTCGCCCTCGTCCGGCGCCTGCAGCCCGGTCAGGATGGAGACCAGCGTCGACTTGCCCGCACCGTTGCGCCCGACCAGCGCGTGCGCCTCCCCGGGCCCGATCGTGATGCGGGCGCCGTCGAGCGCCGTCGTCTCGCCGTACCTCTTGGTGATGTTCTCCGCCGCGGCGACGGGCGGGTCCGTACGGCCCGGCCCGCCGTCGCGGGCGGGTGGAGGGCTCGCGGGCCCTCCCGCGAACGCTTCCATCGGTCACGCCCTCTCAGCTCAGGTTGTTGCCCCACAGCGACTTGTCGTCGTGCTTCACGCTGGAGATCCCGCCATAGGTGCCGCCGTCGGCCGTGACGAGCGGCGCGGACAGCTGGTCCTCCAGCAGGCCCGGCCGCACCTGGATGATGGTGCTGTCGTGATCGGTCGGCCCCGGCTGGAAGGTCTTGCCCTCGATCGCGGCCTGCGCGTACGACAGCGCCCACTTGGCGTACAGGTCCGCGGGCTGGGAGACGGTCGCGTCGATGTTCCCGGCGGCGATGTCCTTGAGCTCCTGCGGGATGCCGTCGTTGGAGACGACGAAGACGTGCTTGGGGTCGTCCGGCGGCACCAGCAGGTCGCGCTGCTTGAGCACCTGCAGCGTGCCGGCGAGGGCGAAGCTCGACTGCATGTAGACGCCCTTGACGTCGGGGTTCGCGGTCAGCACCGTCGAGAGCTTCTGCGAGGCCACGGCGCCGTCCCAGTTCGTCGCCTCGCCGAACACCTTGATGCCGGGATAGTTCTGCTTCATGCAGTCGTTGAACGCCTCGGTGCGGTCCCGGCCGTTGATGGAGGCCAGGTCGCCCTCCAGCATGACCACCTTGCCGTTGCCGCCGAGCTTCTCGCCCAGGAACCTGCAGGCCTTCTCCCCGTACGCGCGGTTGTCGGCGCGCACGACCATGAAGGCGTTCCCGGTGTCGGGCCGGGTGTCCACCAGCACGGCGGGGATCTTCTTGTTCTCGAGCTGCTGCAGCGTGGGCGCCACCGCCGCGGTGTCCTGCGGCGCCATGACCACGCCCTTCACACCCTGGCTCATCAGGGTCTGCACGTTGGCGGTGAGCTTCGCGATGTCGTTCTGGGAGTTGGTGGTCTTGATCTCCGCGCCCAGCTCGCCGGCGAACTTCGGCACGTAACTGATGTAGGAGTTCCAGAAGTCCGTGTCGGAACGCGGATAGTCGACGCCGATGACCGGCTTCGCCGCCGCGTCGTTCCCGGAGCCGCCGTCTCCCGTGCCGCCGCTGCCGCCACAGGCGGCGGCGAGGCATCCGGACAGGGCTAAGGCCGCGGCGAGTGCGAACCGTTTGCGTTCCATCGTCTCTCCTTCTGAAGCACCACGGCTGCCATGCCGTCGCCGACGCTCAGGTGACGTCCGCGTCGTCGTACGGGGCATGGGTGAGGTTGGTCGTGAGGGGGCCAATCACGACAGGACATGGGATGTCTTTCTATGCTCAAAACCGCTCTAGTGTCCAGACCTTGGGTAAGGATGGTGATATTCCGTTACGCACGCGGCTCTCATCACCAAGGGATCCGACGTCTCGGCCATCACCGTACGGGTGGGAAGACCGGACACATCGCATGTCTGCGGGCCGGAAGACGCAGCACGCTACGTGGACCATGTGGAGGTCTGGTGTCCTGACACACCAAAATGCAGGTATGTCGTTGACCGAGCAGGCGATCGAGCGCATCAGGCAGCGCATCAAGGACGGGACGCTTCCTCCGGGCGCCCGGCTGCCTCCAGAACAGGACCTGGCCGCCGAGCTGGGCCTGTCCCGCAACCTGCTCAGGGAGGCCGTCCGCTCCCTCGTCACCACACGCGTGCTGGAGGTGCGCAGGGGCGACGGCACGTACGTCACGAGCCTTTCGCCGGAGCTGCTGCTCGAAGGGGTCGGCCTCGCCGTCGATATGATGCGGGGCGACGACCTGCTCGAGATCACCGAGGTGCGGCGGCTGTTCGAGCCGGTCGCGACGGGTCTGGCCGCCGCCCGGATCACCGCCGGGCAGCTCGCGGACGTCGAGCGGCATCTCAACGCGATGATCGCGGCACAGAACGACACCGAAGCGCTCAACCACCACGACGACGCCTTCCACCGGGCCGTTTTCGACGCCACGGGCAACAAGTCCCTGGCCGCCCTCCTCGGCGGCATCGCCAGCCGCACTCTCCGGGCGCGGGTCTGGCGCGGGCTGGTGGAGGAGAACGCGGCCGGCCGTACGATCGCCGAGCACGCCGCCATCTATCGCGCGCTCGCGGCCGGCGACGCCGCGCTCGCCCAGGCGGTCGCGCTCGTGCACGTCAGCACCACGGAGACCTGGCTGCGGGAGAACCTCGGCCGGTCGCGTCCCGGCACGGACCCCGACTCGGCGCGGTGATCAGGGCACGGTGATCAGGGCACGGTGATCAGGGCGCGGTGATCCCTGTGTGGTGATCCCTGTGCTGTGATCAGGGCGCGTCGCCGTCGTCGGGCAGCCGGGGGAGGGACTCCTCGACCCCGACGAGATGGTTGGCCATCCGGATGCGCGCCCGTTCGGGATCGCGTGCCGCGAGCGCCGCCCAGATCGCCACGTGCTCGTCGTGGGTACGCCGGTCGGCGCCCTCCTCGTGGAGGCTCCGCCACAGCCGGCCGCGGACGGTGCGCCGGGCGAACGCCTCGATCAGGCCGACCAGGACCGGGTTGTCGGTGTGGGCGGCGATGATGCGGTGGAAGGCGATGTCGATCTCGATGAGGCGCTCGTGGTCGTGGGGCGCCTGATCGATGATCCGGGCCGACTCGCCGAGCAGGTCCCTGGCCTGGCAGAGCGCCTCGTCGGTGATGCTGGTGGCGGCGAGCCGGGCCGCCTCCGATTCGAGCAGACGCCGGACGGTGTAGACGTGCCGCGGGTCGCCCTGGCCGTGCAGGTCCACGACGAAGCCCATCGGAGCCAGCAACTGCGTCGCGTCGAGGTTCGTGATGTACGTCCCGTCGCCCTGCCGGGTGCTGACGATGCCGAGGATCGACAGCGCCGAGATCCCTTCGCGCAGCGCCCCGCGTGAGACGCCCAGCGACTCGGCGAGGTCCTTCTCGACGGGCAGACGGTCGCCGGGCCGCAGGACGCCGTCGAGGATCATCCGCTTGATGCTGTCCACTACATCGTCTGTGCGTGACATGGCAGGTAGGTTCCCAGGGTCGGCGGGAGCGGGGGATTCCCCGTTACCACGGCGTGCGGGGAGCGGATGCGGCCTGCCCGCACGTCGTTCGCGCATGGTCGTCGGGAATCACTGCTGCTCTACGGATACAGGACGCGGCCGCGTGCCGCTACCCGGCGCCGCATGGCCTTTCCCGCCAAAGGTTAGATGTATTCCGGCCTGATAGCGGTCAGATGACCGGCTTGCGGGGGTTTTGCATCACATCGTTGACCGATACATCAAATCTTTGTAGCTTTGCCATCACCCCCTACACAGCCTCGTCACGCAGCCGGTCCCGCCGAACCCCGCCCGTCTCCTCGATGCGGGGCTCTCGCAGCCCAAGGGCGCGGCGCCGGCCGCCGGCAAGGCAGCCATGCGCTTGGAGAGCGAATGCCAGATCTGACGCGAAGGCAATTAATGAAGATCGGCACGGTCGGAGCCGGGGCTCTGATGCTGCCGATGCAGTGGACGGCGGTCGCCCGAGCAGGATCGGTGGCACCCTCGGAGGTGCGCGCCGCCAGCGACATGGCGCTCTGGTACGACAAGGGCGCGGGCACGGACTGGCTCCGCGCCCTCCCCATCGGCAACGGACGCCTCGGCGCGATGGTGTTCGGCAACGTCGACGCCGAGCGCCTGCAGCTCAACGAGGACACGGTCTGGGGCGGCGGGCCGTACGACCAGAGCAACCCGAAGGGCCTGGCGGCGCTGCCGGAGATCCGGCGCCTGGTCTTCGAGGACCAGTGGACCCAGGCACAGACGCTGATCGACCAGAACATGCTGGGCTCACCCGCGGGCCAGCTCGCCTACCAGACGGTCGGCAACATCAGGCTGACCTTCCCCGGCAGCAGCGGGTTCACCGAATACAACCGCCAGCTCGACCTCACCACCGCCGTCGCGTCCGTCACCTACCTGCTGAACGGCGTGCGCTACAAGCGCGAGGTGTTCGCCAGCGCGCCCGACCAGGTCATCGTCGTCCGCCTCACCGCCGACAAGCCCGGCTCGATCACCTTCAGCGCGACGTTCGACAGCCCCCAGCGCACGACGCTGACCAGCCCGGACAGCTCCACGGTCGCGCTCGACGGCGTCTCGGGCAACTTCGAGGGCATCACCGGCCAGGTCAAGTTCCTGGCGCTGGCCAAGGCCGTCGCCGAGGGCGGCAGCGTCACGAGCTCCGGCGGAACGCTCCAGGTGTCCGCCGCCGACAGCGTGACGCTGCTGATCTCCATCGGCTCCAGCTACGTGAACTACAAGGATGTCAGCGGCGACTACCAGGGCATCGCGCGACAGCACCTCGAGGCCGCCCAGGGCACGGCGTACGACACGCTGCGCAGCCGGCACGTGGCCGACTATCAGGAGCTGTTCAACCGGACGACGCTCGAACTCGACCGCACCGACGCGGCCGACCAGCCGACCGACGTCCGGATCACCCAGCACGGGGCCGTCGACGACCCCCAGTTCTCCGCGCTGCTCTTCCAGTTCGGCCGCTACCTGCTGATCTCCTGCTCGCGGCCGGGGACCCAGCCGGCCAACCTCCAGGGCATCTGGAACGACTCGATGAGCCCGCAGTGGGACTCGAAGTACACCATCAACGCGAACCTGCCGATGAACTACTGGCCCGCCGACACCACGAACCTGTCGGAGTGCTTCGAGCCGGTGTTCAGCATGATCAACGACCTCACGGTGACCGGCGCGCGCACGGCCGAGGTGCAGTACGGCGCCGGCGGTTGGGTCACCCACCACAACACCGACGCGTGGCGGGCGACCTCGGTCGTCGACGGCGCGTTCTGGGGCATGTGGCAGACCGGCGGCGCGTGGCTGGCCACCATGATCTGGGACCACTACCTGTTCACCGGCGACGTCGAGTTCCTGCGTAAGAACTACCCGGCGATGAAGGGCGCGGCGCAGTTCTTCCTCGACACCCTCGTCGAGGAGCCGAAGCTCGGATATCTCGTCACCAACCCGTCGAACTCGCCCGAGCTCAGCCACCACGCGAACGCCAGCGTCGCCGCCGGCCCGACGATGGACAACCAGATCCTGCGCGACCTGTTCGACGGCTGCGCGGAGGCCAGTGAGGTCCTCGGCGTGGACGCGAGCTTCCGGGCACAGGTCCTGGCCGCCAGGGACCGGCTCGCCCCGATGAAGATCGGTTCGCGCGGCAACATCCAGGAGTGGCTGTACGACTGGGTGGAGACCGAGCAGAACCACCGGCACATCTCCCACCTGTACGGCCTGCACCCCAGCCACCAGATCACCAAGCGCGGCACCCCGGAGCTGTACGACGCGGCGCGGCGGACTCTCGAACTGCGCGGCGACGACGGCACCGGCTGGTCGCTGGCCTGGAAGATCAACTACTGGGCGCGGATGGAGGAGGGCAACCGGGCGCACGACCTGGTCCGCCTCCTGGTCACCCCGGCCAGGCTCGCGCCGAACATGTTCGACCTGCACCCGCCGTTCCAGATCGACGGCAACTTCGGCGCGACCTCCGGCATCACGGAGATGCTGCTGCAGAGCCACACCGGCGAGCTGCACGTGCTGCCGGCGCTTCCGGACGCCTGGCGGAACGGAAAGGTGCGCGGCCTGCGGGGCCGCGGCGGCCATACCGTCGGCGCGGCGTGGAGCGAGGGGCAGGCCGACGAATACCTCATCACGCCCGACCGCGACGGTGTCGTCAAGGTGCGCGGCGGCATCTTCGCCGGGCGTCACAAGGTCCGCGACGTCACCGGCGGCGGCTCGGCCACGGTGGAGAAGACCGAGGCCGACGCCGTCCGGATCACCGCGCAGGCCGGTCACACCTACCGGGCGTACGCGCTGCAGAAGGTCACGGTGACCGCACCGGTCGAGGTCACCCCGGGTGAGGCGGCGAAGGCCGAGGTCACCGTCAGAGCGGTCGAGGAGCCGCTGGCGTCGGCGAGCGTGGCCCTCACGGTGCCGGAGGGGTGGACCGTCACCCCCGAGCACGCCGAAGTGGGGCCGCTGGCGGCGGACGCGAAGGCCACGGTGGAGTTCACCTTCACTCCCGCCACCGGCGCGGCGAGCGGCGCCGCGACCGTCACCGCCGTCCTCAGCGGCACCGAGGGGGGCGACGACTGGGCCGTCTCCACGACGGCCACGGTGCAGGTGTGGGGCGGCGGCGAGAAGCCGCTTGAGGAGCTCTTCAGCAACGTCGCGGTCACCGACGACACCAACACCGCTCCCGGGAACTTCGACGGCAACGGCGCCAGCATCTCCGCCCAGGCGCTGGCGTCGGTCGGCGTCACCCCGGGGGCCACCATCACCAAGAACGGGCTCACCTTCACCTGGCCCGACGTCGCGGTGGGCACCCCCGACAACGCCATCGCCTCCGGGCAGTCCCTCAAGGTGACCGGCACCGGCAAGACGCTCGGCTTCCTGCTGGCCGGGACCTACGGCGCGGTGTCCGGACCGGCCACCGTCGTCTACAAGGACGGCACGAGGCAGACCTTCACCCTCAGCTCGCCCGACTGGTACGGCGCGCCGGCTTCGGGGAGCGACGCCGCCGTCGTGGCCCCCTACCAGAACCGGCCGAACAACCAGCGGCAGAACACCCCCGCCACCATCTACTACTCCGGCGTCACTCTGCAGAACAAGGAGATCTCCCGCGTCGACCTGCCCAACATCAGCCCGAAGGCGGCGAACGGCGTCGCCACGATGCACATCTTCGCCGTCGCCCTCGACTCCGCCACGCCGCCCGAGCCGGAGGTCAAGCTGACCGTCACCGCGTCCTCCCGCTGCATCGGCAGTTCGGCGTACGTCGCGGTCACGGCCGTCAACGACTCCGACGTTCCGGCGACCATCACACTGACCACCCCGTACGGGTCCAAGACGGTGGCCGATGTGGCTCCGGGCAAGCAGGCCTACCAGTCCTTCAACACCCGGACCGCCCAGATCGAGGCGGGCACGGTCACCGTGAAGGCGACCGCCACGATCGACGGCAAGCAGGTCACCTCGTCCTACGACGTCGCGTACAGCGCGGCGAGCTGCGGCTGAGCCGCCGAGATCGCCAAGCCGCTCACACACGTGGCCGGCCGGCAGCCGATCGCCGGCCGTCCGCACCACGGCGGTGTCCTCGTCGCGAGACCTCGGTCCTCACGACGAGGACACCGCCGTGGCACAACCCGGGCCGGCCGCCCAGCCGGCCCTGGCGACTGGGTGCGATTCGCGCCGAAGCCGTCGGCACGGATGAGTCAGAGCTGTTTCAATGTCGCGCCGACTTGAACCACGAGCCAATGTTCATCTCCGAGTAGTCGCCTGGCGTCACTATGAAGCGCCTCGAAAAGCCGGAGGCCGGTCCCTTCATCGCCGGATTCCATGGTCCATCCGGCGAGGGCGCTCCTCGCTGCCAAGGTGACCAGATGTTCGGGGCCGAGCACCCGGTTGCTGTCTTCAACCAGCCGAGCGGCCAGGACGGTCGCACGCTGTGGTTCTCCGGCCTTCCCCACCGCTTCAGGGTAGGTGAGCCGCACCTGCAGCGTGCGTGGGTGTTGTGGTTCGTAGGCCTGCTCGCTCTGAGCCAGAGTCTCCTGGAGTATCGCGAGCGCGCTCTCGGCGTCATCGGCCTGGCTCTGAACCGCACCGGTTTCGTGGAGGCCGGTGGATCAACTCGGTTTCGTGCCGCCCACGGACCTGCACCCCCGAAGGGGACACGGCGTGGACGTGGCCGAACCTCCGACGTCATGGGCCGGGCCGTGCCTGACAGATACAACGCGACCGTGCGGTTTTGCGCTCAGGCGGATAGACCTTCATGACCAGGAACTCCTCATCGGGGTGGCGCTAGTGTTACCGCTATCACTGATGACCGTCAAGGAGAGCACCGCTCGACGGTGAATCTTCCACGTCCTCCCGGTGTCTTTCCAAACCGGCTGCGACCTCGTTCAGCTGCTGTTTCACCTGTTACTCCGGTCTGGCGGAACGGCCGGGCCGGTGACCGGGGCTTGACACCGTCAACGTCACGCTCTACACCGTGATGTTACCGATAACTCATAACAGCGTCGCCGATCCCGTGACGCCGAGCCGACGGGAGCGCGGCTTCCGCGCGCCTCCGCCGTTCCCGCCCTCATGCCCCCGACGACCTGCACGCCCCGACGACCTGCACGTCACCAACGAGCTTCACGCCCCCGATGAAGGAGAAGAACCATGCACCACTTACCCGTTCGCCCGGCGGCCGGGCGGCGACGGTCACCGGGCGCCGTCGCCCTGGGCCTGCTCACGGTGCTCGTCACCCTGGCGGCCACCGCGCTCACCTGGGCGGCGCCGGCCTCGGCGGCCCCCGCGCCGCTGGTGAGCGCGGCCTCCGGCCGGTGCCTCGACGTGAAGGGCAACGTCGACACCCTCGGCACCACGCTGGACATCTGGGACTGCAACGGCCAGGCCAACCAGGGCTTCGAGTTCACCTCGGCCGGCGAACTGCGCACGATGAACGGCACCCGGTGCGTGGACGCCTACAACAACCAGACCTCGCCCGGCACCCAGGTGATCATCTGGTCGTGCAACGGTCAGAACAACCAGAAGTGGCGGCAGAACTCCGACGGGTCGATCACGGGGGTGCAGTCGGGGCTGTGCCTCGACGTGGACCACGCCGGCACCGCCAACGGCACCGCCGTCATCCTGTGGACCTGCAACGGGCAGAGCAACCAGAAGTGGAGCACCACGACCGGCGGCGGGGGCAGTGCCCTCGTGGTCGACGCGAGCAGCGTCGTGCGCCCGGTCACCCGCGTGGCGTCGGGCACCCTCTATGGCCTGTCCGACGCGAACACCCCGCCGGTGTCGATCATGCAGCCGCTGAAGCTGCACCAGCTCCGCCAGCCGCCGCCGCTGCACGAGCACCGGCCGAACGGCTCCCCGGTCCCGATCGGTGACACGCTCAACGTCTGGCGCAACGCCGCCGCCATCGGCGCGGTGATCACGGTCGACATGGCCGACAGCTTCGACGGCTTCCCGTACAACTGGACGAACTGGAACGACTGGTACAGCCGGATCGACAAGATGATCGCGGCGGCGAAGTCGGCGGGCGTCACCAACATCGACGCCTGGGAGCCGTGGAACGAGCCGGACTGGACCTGGCCGTCGGCGGCGGGCGTCTCCTTCAACGAGGGATGGGTGCGCACCTACCAGCGGATCCGGCAGAGTGAGCCGAACAAGCCCATCATGGGCCCGAGCTACTCCTACCTGGACATCAACCGGATGCGGTCCTTCCTCAACAACGCCAAGGCCACGAACACCCTGCCCGAGGTGGTGTCGTGGCACGAGCTGGGCGGATGGCGGAACGTCACCGCGAACGTCCGCGCCTACCGCGCCCTGGAGCGCGAGCTGGGCATCTCGCCGCGGCCCATCTCCATCAACGAGTACGCCACGACAGGCGAGATCGACGTGCCGAGCAGCGTCAACCACTACGTCGCCCAGTTCGAGCGCGAGGGCGTGCGCGACGCCGAGCGGGCGTTCTGGTACGAGGCCGGCACGCTCAACGGCCTGCTGTACAACGGCCAGCCGACGGCGTCGTACTGGATGTACAAGTGGTACGCCGACCAGACCGGCAACATCGTCAAGGTGACCCCGACCACGAACAACGACGGCGTGGCCGCCTATGACGGCAGGACGTTCAGCGTGGTCTTCGGCGGCCAGTCCGGCAACAGCTCGATCCGCGTGGACGGGATCGGCGGGCTGGGCTCCTCGGTCACCGCGACCCTCGAGTACGTCCCCGGCTCGGGCCGCAAGACGAACGTGTCGGCGGCGACCCAGGTGTGGTCGAACGCCTACACCGTCACCAACGGCAGCGTCACGATCCCGATCGCCGGCCAGGACGCCAACGGCGCCTACCGCCTGGTTCTGACCCCCAGGTGACAGGCGAAGGAGGCCCACCGGGCGCCCGGTGGGCCTCCTGTACTCCTATTCCCTCACCAGGTGGATCATGGCGCTGGCGTAGTCGCCGGGAGCCAGTTCGGGGAACAGACCGTGGGTGAGCAGCACGGCCCCGTGGTGGACCTCTCCCGTGACCGCGTCGCGGTAGCGCGCCTGCGGATCGAGGGCGCGCAGGGGGATCCCCGGATCGGCGTGCCCGAACCGGCGGGCGCGCCGGTAGACGAGCACGGCGGCCTCGGCGCCGTCGGGGGCGAGATACTGCACGGCCGACAGCTCGCCGCCCGGCGGCAGCAGGCGGTGCTGCCGGCCGTGCTGGACCAGGTGCCGGATCCGCTTGTAGTCGGCGACGAGCTCGGCCGCCCGGTCCAGATCGGCCTGGCTCCACTCGTCCAGGGCCCCGCCGATCGAGAGCAGCCCGGCCATGGCCACGTGGAAACGGAAGTCGAGGGGGATCTCCCGTCCCGTGTAGGGGTTGGGGCTGTCGGTGACCCACGCGCCCATCACCCGGGCCGGGTAGAACTGCGAGAAGCCGTGCTGGATGTCCAGCCGGTCGAGGGCGTCGGTGTTGTCGGAGGTCCACACCTGGTCGGTGCGGCGCAGGATGCCGAGGTCCACCCGGCCGCCGCCGCTGCTGCACGATTCGATCCGCACGTGCGGGTGGGCGGCGCGGAGCCGGTCGAGCACGTCATACAGGGTGTGCACGTGGCCCAGCCACAGCCGCTCGTCCGGGCCTGCCTCGGTGAAGGGGCGGTTCATGTCCCACTTGAGGAAGTCGATGGCGTTCTTGGCCAGCAACTCGTCCAGCGTCCGGAAGAGCCAGTCCCCGACCTCCGGCCGGGACAGGTCGAGCACGAGCTGGTTGCGGTGCTCGGTGCGCCGCCGGTGCGGCCGGTGGATCACCCAGTCGGGGTGGGCGCGGTAGAGGTCGCTGTCGGGGTTGACCATCTCCGGCTCCACCCACAGCCCGAACAGCATGCCCAGCTCGTGCACCCGGTCGATCAGCGGCCCGAGCCCGTCGGGAAACCGGCGCGGGTTGGGATACCAGTCGCCGAGCCCGGCGGCGTCGTGGGTGCGGGCGCCGAACCAGCCGTCGTCCACCACGAACAGCTCCACGCCCATCCGGGCGGCCGCCTCCGCCAGCCGGATCTGCCCGTCCAGCGAGACGTCGAAGCCCGTCGCCTCCCAGGAGTTGTAGAGCACCGGCCGCAGCTCGCCGGCATGCGGCAGGACATGCCGGAGCTGGTGGTCGTGCCAGGCGCGGCTGGCGGCGCCGAAGCCGCCCTCGGTGTAGAGCCCGGCGCACACCGGCGTGATCAGCTCCTCTCCGGTGCCCAGCTCCCAGGTCACCGGGTCGTGCCCGAAACCCGCGGACAGCGTCACCCGCTCGGTGGGCAGGCGCTGGGCGACGAGCCGCCAGCTCCCGCTCCAGGCCAGCGCGCAGGAGTAGACCGCACCGTGCTCCTCGCCCGCCGTGCCGTCGTCGACCATCGCCCAGGGGTTGGCCTGGTGGCTGGTCACACCTCTGCGGCTGGTCATGACGGTCTCGCCGTACGGCAGCTCGGTGCGGTGCAGCCGGGTCTCCGCGCCCCACTGGCCGCGTACGGAGCTGAGCCGATAGCCGTTCAGCCGGGGGAGCACCCAGGTGGCGGAGTCCGCCCGTACGACGGTGACGGGCTCGCCCTCGTTGCGCAGGACCAGGTGGCGCTCGATCACGTCGCCGAACAGGCGGTAGTGGCACTCGACGGCCAGCGGGTATTGACGGTCGGCGTACGCCAGCACCAGCTCCCGATCGGTGCGGCGTTGCCCGGCGAAGACGAGCTCCAGGTCGCGGGTGCCGTCGGCGAAGCGCACCTGCAACCCGGCGTCTCCGTAGCGCAGGCCTCCGGTCGCGACCAGGTCGAAGGAGCCCTCGAGCGGGTCCTCCACCGGCCGGAAGCCCGGCTGCGGCAGCCGTAGCAGGAGCGAGGCCGCCTGCTCGGGGGTGAACCGGGGACCCCAGTGCAGGACGCGCGGCCGGTCGGCCTCGTCGAGGTGCAGCACATAGGAGGAGGACGGCCCGGACAGCACCCACAGGCGGTGTTCGGAGTCGTGATGGATCATCTCGGCCTTTCGACGGCGAAGGGAAGGACGGCATGACACACGGAACGCTCCACCCGCATGGCGCGGCGGAGGACCGTGGCGTTGGCAGGGGACCGTGGTGGGCGAAGGGCTCTGGGATGCGGCGGAGGGGCTGGGATGCGGCGAAGGGGCTGGGGTGCGGCGGAGGGGCTGGGGAGGCGCGGGAGGTCAGGTGGGCGCGGGGCCGCTGCTCTCCCGCACGATGAGCTCGGGCTCGCTCCAGGCCGGTACGGCCGCGGCGTTCTGCGGGTCCAGCCTGCGGTGCAGCAGGCCGAAGCAGGCCCGGCCGAGCCCTTCGAAGTCGAGCCGCACCGTGGTGAGCGAGGGGTTGAGGTAGGCCGACGGCGGGGAGTCGTCGAAACCGACCACGCTGAGGTCGCCGGGGATGTCCCGCCCGGCCTCGCGGGCGGCCCGCATGACACCCAGGGCCAGGTCGTCGTTGCCGCACAGAATCGCGGTGACCGAACGGTCCGCGAGCAGGGAGCGTACGGCGAGGTAGCCGGATCGGGGGCTCCAGCCGCCGGGCAGCGGCTCGGGCAGCGGACGGCCGGCGGCGCGCAGCGCGTCCTGCCAGCCCTGGGTGCGCTGCGGCAGTGTGCTTGTGGAGGAGGGGATGGCCACGTAGTGGACGGTCTGGTGCCCCAGGCCCAGCAGGTAACGGGTCGCGTGCGCGGCCGCCGCCCGGTCGTCCAGCCAGATCTGCCAGGGGTCGTCGGGACCGTCGTCGGGCCGCCGCTCGACGGCCGCAGTGACCGGGACGTCCGCGGGCAGCGCCCGCAGCGCGCGCACGCCCGCGTCGTCGAAGGCGATCACCATGACCGCCTCCCCGGGCCGGTTCAGCCGCAGGGCGATGTCCGCCGGGCCGGAGTCGCGCTCCAGCACACTGATGCCCACGGAGAACCCGGCGGTCCTCGCCGCCTCCTCCATGCCGCGCAGGGTGGCGGCGGCGCCGTACAGGGCGGTGTCGGAGGTGAGGACGGTGACCGAGCGGACCGGCCCTCCGGCCAGCGCCTGGGCCAGCCGGTTGGGCCGGTAGCCGAGCTCGGCGATGACCTGGAGGACCCTGGCCCGGGTCGCCTCGCTGACCCGGGCCTTGCCGTTGATGACGCGGCTCACGGTCTGCTGGGAGACACCGGCCACCCGGGCGACGTCCCAGATGCTCGCCGAGCGCGTCCGGGGAGCGTCCTGGGGAGGCATGTGACCGGTAACTTCCATGAGTCAGACCTTACTTGATGGCGGCGTTGGCCTCGGTGGTGATCTTCTGGGCGGCGTCCTGCGGCGACAGCTGGCCCAGCCAGACCTGGTTGAAGATGTCGAGCGCCTTGACGTTGTAGACGTCGGCCGCCTCGGTCAGCGGGTAGCCCATCGTGGTGCCCTCGGCGGCCTTCTTGAAGCCGGTGACGTCGACGCCCTTGGCCTTCCAGGCGTCGGCGAAGACGTCGTTGAGCGAGGTGATGCCCGGCCAGACGGCGCCCGCCTCGGCGACGGCCTTCTGATGGCGTTCGGACGTCAGCCACTTGAGCAGCTCCCAGGCTTCCTTCGGGTGCTTGGTGCCGGCGTAGACGGCCTCGGTCAGGCCGTTGTAGACGCTGCCCTTGCCTGCCGGGCCCGCGGGGAGGTCGGCGACGCCGAAGCCGCCGTTGGGCAGTGCGGTGTCGAACGCGCGCAGCATCCAGCTTCCGTCCATCGCGGTGGCCGCCTCGCCGCGCCCGACCACCTGGTCGAGGGACGGCCCGTTGGGCGGGTTGGTGACCGTGGCGGGCACCGCGACGTGATACTTCAGCCGCAGATCCTGGACGAACTGGATGGCCTGCACGCAGGCCGGCTGGTCGATGGTCCACCGGCCCCACGGCTTGTCCTGGAGCGTGCAGCCGTTCTGCAGCGCGAAGTTCCACCAGTCCTGCTGACCGGTCGGGGCCTGCATGGCGAGGCCGTGCTGCTTGACCTTCTTGGGGTCGAAGCCGGCCTCGTCAGGGTGCTTGCCGTTCTCGTCGACCGTGAGCTTCTGCAGCGTCTTGACGAAGGTGCCGCCGTCGTCGGGGTTCCAGGTGAGGCCGTCGAGGTCGGCGGGGGTGAGCCCGGCGTCCTTGAGCGCCTTGGTGCTGTAGAAGAGGCCGATGGTGTCCCAGTCCTTGGGCAGGCCGTAGACCTTGCCGTCGACCTTCCAGCCCTCGGCGAGCTTGGGATCATAGATCGAGGTGTCCACCTTGTCCTGAGCGATGAGCGGCGCCAGGTCGGTGAGCACGCCCTCCTTGCTGAACTTGGGGAAGTAGGAGACGTGGTCCCAGAACACGTCGGGGGCCGAGCGCCCGGCGAGCTGGGTCTGCAGCTTGCTCCAGTAGTCGTTCCAGTTGTTCAGCTCGATCTGCACCTTGATGGACGGGTGGGCCTTCTCGAACTCGCGGATCGACTGCTCGATCGGCGGCTTCTGCACCTCGTCCCACATGGCGTACCTGAGGGTGACGGCGCCGCCGGTGGAACCGGAGTCGTCCGCGCCGCCGCACGCGGCGAGGGACAGCAGGGCCGCCGTCACGACAGCAGATAAGGCGATTTTTCTGGACATATGGATATGCCCTTCTCTCTTGGGGGGTGGTTACTTCAGCCCGGTCAGGGCGATCGAACGGACGATGTGCCGCTGGAACAGCAGGAAGATCACGACGAGCGGCAGCAGTGCGAGGGCGGCGGCCGCCAGGATCAGGTGATATTGGGAGGAATACTGACCCTTCAGGGCCGAGATGCCGAGCGTGACCACCCGGGTGGCGTCGCCGTTCGTGACGATCAGCGGCCACAGCAGCGTGTTCCAGGTCGTGATGAACGTGATGGTCGCGAGGGTGGCCAGGATCGGCCGGCTCAGCGGAAGCAGCACCCGGACGAGCACGGTCAGCGTGCCCGCGCCGTCGATGCGCGCGGCCGACTCCAGGTCCCTCGGAATCGTGCGGAAGTACTGCCGCACCAGGAAGATCCCGTACGGCGTGCCGAAGGCGGTGGGCAGGATCAGCCCGAGATAGGTGTCGATCAGCCCGAACTCCCGCATGATCAGGAAGAGCGGGACCAGGGTGACGATCTGCGGCACCATCATCGTCGCGAGGTAGCCCCAGAACAGCGCGTCGCGCCCGGGGAACGACATCCGGCCGAAGGCGTAGGCGGCCATCGTGCTGAAGACGACCTGGCCGACTGTCACGGCCCCGGCGTAGACCAGCGAGTGCAGCAGGAACCCGGCCATGTCGTACTCCGACCAGACCTGCGCGAAGTTGTCGAACGTGAGGGGGAAGGCGGGCTCCCAGGCGGGGGTGGTGAGCACCTGCGCGGGTTCCTTGAACGCCGAGTTCAGCGTCATCAGGTAGGGCGCGACCGAGATCACGGCGCCCGCGAGGAGCGCCGAATACAGAGCGACCCTCTTCATCTCTTCATCCGGTCCTCTTCATGGGGGGTCCTCTTCATGGAGGTCGGCTTCATCGGGGATCGTCAGGAGAAGTCGTAGACGGTGCGCTTGCGGAAGTAGAGGAACTGCGCCGCGGTGACCAGCAGGATCAGCGCGAACAGCACCATCGCCAGCGCCGAGGCGTAGCCGGACCGGAAGAGCTGGAACCCCTGCTGGTAGATGTGGAAGTTCAGCACGTCGGTGGCGCCGCCGGGGCCGCCCTGGGTCATCACGAAGACCGTGTCGAAGATCTGGAACGACCCGATCGTGTTCGTCACCAGCACGAAGAACATCGACGGCCGCAGCAGCGGCAGGGTGATCGTGAAGAACCGCTGCACCGGCGTGGTGCCGTCGATCGCCGCGGCCTCGTACAGCGTGTGCGGAATCGCCTGCAGCCCGGCCAGCAGGATGAGCATCGTGTAGCCCGTGTACTGCCAGACGTTCACCGAGGCGATCACCGGCATGGCCCACGCGGGATCGGTGAGCCAGTTGGGGCCGTCGATCCCCACCATGCCGAGCACCTGGTTGACCACGCCGTATCTGGGGTCGAACACCCAGGACCAGATGATGCCGAGCGCCACCGGCATGGCCATCCAGGGCAGCACGAAGACCACCCGGAGCACCTTGCCGCCGCGCATCCGCCGGTTCAGCGCGAGTGCCAGCAGCAGCGCCAGCACGGTCTGCGCCGGGATGTTGAGCACCACGTAGTAGATCGTGTTGAGCACGGCCCGCCACACCTCGGAATCGGCGGCGAGCTCGCGATAGTTGTCCAGCCCGACGAACGACGGCGCGCCCATCAGGTTCCAGTCGAACAGGCTCAGCGCCGCCACGCCGAAGATGGGCGCCACCAGGAAGAGCAGGAAACCGGCGAGGCTCGGTGCGAGCAGGGCGTACGCCTCGGCGACGGTGCGGACCCGCATCGCGAGCCGGCGCTCCGCCCTGCGGTGGCCCGGCACGGGCCGGTCGTAAGGTATGTTATCGATCACATTCTTTCTCCATATGCCACCAGGGAACCGGAGGCTTCCGGTGATGCAGAGAAGAGTTACCGATAACATCTGGAACGTCAAGTGCCCGGCGATCGGGAAAACCGGGCGATCGAGGGAGACTCGACGGCCGAAGGTAATCGCCGTCGCCGAGCGCCTGCTTGAGGAGGCCAGGAGCCTCGGCGTGCTGCCGGCGAGCATGGTGATGCGCGACGCCCTCGACGGTGGCGAGCTGACCCGCCTCGACCTGGCCGACCTGGAGCGCACGTACAGTTACCCGTACATGGTCATCCACCGCAGCGACCTGCACGGCATCTTCCTGCGTGCCTGCCGGCGCGCGGGAGTCGGCCTGGTGACCGACGCCCGCGTCACCGGCTACGAGAACACCGCATCGGGCGCCCGGGTGCGGCTGGCGGACGGCCGGACCGACGAGGCGCGGATCGTCATCGCCGCCGACGGCCTGCACTCGGTGGCGCGCCGCCTTCTGGTCGAGGACGAGCCGGTCAGCTCTTCCTATGTCGCCTACCGCGCCGCGGTGCCCATCGAGGAGGCCGGCCGCGATGTGGACCTTCGCGAGGTCTCGGTCCACGTCGGCCCGCGCTGCCACTTCGTCCAGTACGGCCTGCGCGGCGGCGAGATGCTCAACCAGGTCGCGGTCTTCGAATCCCCGAAGGCCCGCGCGGGCGTGGAGGAGTGGGGCACGCCCGACGATGTTCACCCCGATCCCCCTGGACTCGGTCGACGTCTTCGAGACGGCCGGCACCGTGGACGCGGGCGGGTTCGCGTAGGCCGTCCGGAATCCGAGCTCGCGCGGGTGCGGGCGCCCGCGCCGCCCGCACCCGCGCGGATCAGGACGACGGGACGGGGCCCGTCGAGTCGCGGACGTTGAGGGTCGTCGCGAGCTGGAGGTGCCGGGAGGCGGGCTGGACGCCGTCCGCCATGCCGAGGACGGTCTCGACGGCCATCCGGCCCATGCCGACGAGAGGCTGCCGTACGGACGTCAGCCGGGGCGTGGTCCACTCGGTCTGCGGCGTGTCGTCGAACCCGGTGACCGACAGCTCGCCGGGGACGGCGATGTCCAGCTCCTTGGCCGCGGCGAGGACGCCGACGGCGATCTCGTCGTTGCCCGCGACGAGGGCGGTCGGCCGGTCGCCGTGCGAGAGGACCTCGCGGCCGTGCCGGAGCCCCGCCTCGACCGAGAACGCCTCGTGGCGGATCAGCGCGCGGTCCGGCGTGATCCCGGCCGAGTCGAGCGCCGCCTGATATCCGTGGAAGCGCTCCGCCGAGGGCGCGGAGCCCGCCGGGCCGCCGATCCAGGCGATCCTGCGATGGCCGAGCCTGATGACGTGCTCGGTCGCCGAGCGGCCGCCCGCCCAGTTGGTGGAGCCGATGCTGACGACCCGTGATTCGGTCGTGTCGATCGGGTCGATGGTGACGACGGGCACGTCGAGGTCCTCCGCGGCTACGAGCACCGCGTCGGGCACCGCGACGGCGAGCGCGACGATGCCGGCGACGCCGGACGCCTTCTGCTCCTCCATCCAGGCGCGGGCCGCCGCGCGGTTCGTGCTGACCGGCGCCTCGGGCGGCAGGCGCAGCAGGAGCTCGGCCCGCGCCGAGGTCGCGGCCACGAGTATCCCCTGGAGCACCGTCCCGGCATAACGGGACTCCACGAAGTCGAGCATGGTGATGAGGGTCCGGCCGCGCGGCTGCTCGTGCCGCGCCGTCGTCGGCTTGTAGCCGATGTCGGCCATGACCCCGAGGACGAGCTCGCGCGTTTTCGCCCCCACGTCGCTGCGCCCGTTGAGCACCTTCGACGCGGTCGTCGGTGAGACACCGGCCAGACGGGCGACGTCCGCCAGAGTGGCTCGCTCGGAACGGCCTCGCCGTGCCATCGGGGGCTCCCTTCGGGCTGCGAAACTTTTTCGAAAACTATCACGTCCTTCGTTCGTCCGATGCTGCGGTCATTTCCCTTATATGACCGTTGACACCGGCCGGACACGCCACCTACTGTCCGGGCAGCAACGAACACGTTGCGAAATATTTTCGGAAGAGAAGTGAGCCATGACAAGCGAGTCCCGGTTGGTGATCGACGGCACGCCGTGCGACGACGGTGCGTTCCCGCACGTGTGGAGCCGGTGCATCGGCGCCGGGCGGGCGAACGAGGCGCTGCGCGCGGACTGGCAGCGGCAGTTCGCCGAGGTCGTTGACGCCTGCGGAGTGCGGTACGTCCGTTTCCACGGCGTCTTCCACGACGACATGTTCGTCTACCGGGAGAGCTACGGCGGTGGTTTCGGCCCGGACTCGCCCCTTGATTCGCCCGTGTACACGTTCGGCTACGTGGACAAGGTGTTCGACTTCATCCTGGAGTGCGGCGCCCGTCCGTTCGTCGAGCTGGGCTTCATGCCGCGCGAGCTGGCGACGGAGACGGAGACGGTGTTCTGGTGGGGCGCCCACTGCAGCCCGCCCAAGGACATGACGCGCTGGGTCGAGCTGGTGACGCGGACGGTCGAGCACTGGATCGACCGCTACGGCCTCGACGAGGTGCGGGAGTGGCGGTTCGAGGTATGGAACGAGCCGAACCTGGTGCCGCACTTCTGGACCGGGACGAAGACCGAGTATTTCGAGCTGTACGAGCAGACCGCGACGGCCATCAAGAGAATCGACCCGTTGCTGAAGGTGGGTGGGCCCGCCACGAGCGTCTTCGTGCCCGACGACCGCTACAGGGGCGAGGTCGAGAACCGCGCCGCGACGCACGAGACGGCCGCGGCGGCCGACGTGGACGCGCTCGACTGGCGCCCGGTGTGGATCGAGGACTTCATCGCCTGGTGCGCGGAGCGCGGACTGCCGATCGACTTCATCTCGACGCACACCTATCCCACCGACTTCGCCTTCGCCTCCGACGGCGAGGCCGTGCACATCACCCGGTATGCCGACGCGACGTTCGACGACCTGACCCTGCTGCGCACGCTCGTGAGCGAGAGCGCCTACCCCGACGCGGAGATCCACGTCACGGAGTGGTCGACGTCGCCGTCGTCGCGGGACTTCATCCACGACACGCTGTTCGCGGCGACGTACATCACGCGGGCCTACCTGCGGTGCGCCACCCTCGCCGACTCGATCTCCTACTGGACCTTCACCGACGTGTTCGAGGAGGGCGGCGCCGGGATCGGGCCGTTCCACGGCGGATTCGGCCTGGTGAACGAGGCCGGCATCCACAAGCCCACGTTCCACGCGTTCGTGATGCTGGGACGGCTCGGCGACCGGCTGCTGCGCGCGACGTCCGAGGGGGTCGTGACGCGGGACAGCCGGACGTCGGCGGTGTCGGCGGTGTTCTTCAACTACCCGGAGGACATGGCCATGAGCGGCCTGCGGGCGCAGAACACGTACGCCGCGACGCGCGCGCTGGCCGAGATCGGGCCGAGCCGCAGGATCCGGCACTCCATCGAAGGGCTGGAGCCGGGCGCCACGTTCCTCGTTGAGATCCTGGACTGGGAGCACGGGAACGTCGCCGAGGCCTGGTATCGGCTCGGGTCTCCCCTCAACCCGTCCCGGGCCGAGAGCGAGCACCTGAGCCGGGTCGCCGACGCGCTCCGCAGGTTCACGCTGACCGTGCCGGAAACCGGTGTGCTCGACCTCGACGTCGAGCTCGCGCCGTGGGCGGTGATGTCACTGCGGCAGTCGGCATGACCGCACGAGGACCCGCACGAGGACCCGCACGAGGACCCGCACGAGGACCCGCACGAGGGCCTTCGCCCGGGCTTGACAGTCTCGGCGCGCCCACGTGAGCTTGGGGTGGGAGGCGGCTTGTGACGAGGCGGACAGCGGCTGAGCACGGCGACGAGGTCACGGCGCCCGAGGGCGGGCGTTTCCTCTACTCGATATGCCGGTGGACCACCGCGGTGATCCTGCTGCAGTACGGCTTCGCCAAGCTCTTCGGCGCCCAGTTCACCGTGCTCGACTCCGAGCTCGACAAGCCCATGGGCGCGGTGAGCGGATTCTGGCTGACCTGGTACTACTTCGGTTACTCGCCGATCTTCGGCAATCTGATCGCACTCTTGCAGATCGGCTTGGGCATGGCGCTGGCGTTCCGTCGCACCACGCTGCTCGGTGCCGCGGGCGCCGCGCCGCTGCTCGCCGGGATCACCGTGCTCGACATCGCCTACGGGATCGCCTTCGACGCCCTGCTCGTCGCCCTGATCGGGGCCGGCTGCGCGAGCTGTCTGTTGTGGAAGCACCGTCGTGAACTGGTTGCGGTGTTCTGGAACGACCAGAACCGGATCGCGCCCCGTTCACGACGCGTACGCCCTCGGTGGGCGCACACTGTGCTCGTGACGCTCCTGCTCGCGGTGCCGGCTTCGTGCTCGTACTACGTCGCCAACTACAACAACCGGGCGCCCACGCCGCTCGACGGCACATGGAACGTGACGGCGGGCACCTTCCGGCCCCCTGGCCTTCCCGGTCCGGCCGAGCGCGTCTACTTCGAGCACAACCGCGCCTACCAGGTCGTCCTGCGGAGCGGACAGACGTGGCAGACCCACCACTTCGAGGTCGATCCGGCCACCGCCACGATCAGGATCTGGCGAACGTGGCTCAGCAAGGACGAAGAGCTGCTGTCCGGACGGTACGACCTCATCGATGACCGGCTGGTGGTCACCGCCTCGGATCTGACCTCCGGACGATCGTTGCTCTGGGAACTGCGCCGTGCGCCTCCCGAGCAGCTTCGTGGCGGCCTTCGCCCAGGTGGCGAAGAGTGATACCGCTTACATCATATGAATTACATATGCGCAGGGACGTATACTGGGCTGGTGATGATCCTCCTGGAGGCCCTGTGACTGCCACGTCCCCTCAATCCGGTCTGACCGGGAGCGCCTCCCGTGCCTTGGAGCCGCCCAGCTACAAGCGACCCCGGCGCCTTGGTGACACCGTTGTCACCTACCTGATCGACCGCATCGTGTCGGGGGCCTATCCCGTCGACACCGTACTTCCGACCGAGCCCGAGCTGTGCCAGGAGTTCGGCGTCTCCCGCACCGTGGTGCGCGAGTCGATCAAGCTTCTGGAGGCGAAGGGCCTGGTCAAGGCCACACCGGGCCGGGGGACACGGGTCCTCGAACCCATCGGCTGGAACCTGCTGGACCCCCTCGTCCTGGAGGCGCAGATCCGGCACGACAGCACCCTGTCCATCCTCGACGACCTCATCAACGTCCGGGCGGCGCTCGAGTGCGACATGGCGGCGCAGTGCGCCCGCGTGATCACACCGGCCCAGGCCGAGGAGCTGAAGAAGCAGGCGAACGTCCTCGCGGAGAGCGTGCACGACCCGGACCGCTACGGCAGGGAGGACGTCGCCTTCCATGAGCTGATCATGGTCTTCTCCGGCAACCGTCTCGGTCACGCGATCATCCACGGCATCCACGCGAAGGCGCGGCTGTCGAGCCGGTACAACGGCGAGCCCAGCAGGGCGGAGCACCTCCAGTCGCTCGCCGAGCACCGGCAGATCGAGGCCATGATCCTCCAGGGTGACGCGCAGGGGGCCGCGGCCGCGATGCGCGTACACATAGTGGGGTCGTGGGCCAGGCGCCGGCCCGGCGTACGCGGAGCGATGGGCCAGGAAGCCGGCTCCTGACAGGGCCGCCCCCGCGACGCCTGCGCAGCCGGCGTCGCGGGGGCGGCTCACACCCCGTCCACGCCCGGACATGACCGGACAGAAGGGGCACGGGTTTCAGGGCGTGGGCATCACCGTTCGTGTGCCCGCACGGCCCCGGCCGGGATCAGGCCTTCGGCGATCAGGTCGTCCCAGAGCCCGGCGGGGATGTCGGTCTCGAACCGCCGGAGGTTCTCGTCCACCTCGTGCGGTGAGCGCATGCCGACGGCGATCGCGGAGACCGCGGGGTGCAGCAGGGGGAAGGCCAGCGCGGCGGCGGGAAGTTCGACGCCGTGACCCTCGCAGACCGTCGCGATGCGCTCGGCGCGCCCGATCACGTCCGCGCCGGGGGCACGGTACTCGTACGTCGAGCCGGGCGCGGGGCGGGCGGTGGACAGCAGGCCGGTGGCGAAGACGCCGACGGCCACCACGGCGACACCGAAGCGATGGGCCGGTGCGAGCACCGAGTCGAGCGCGGTGTGGTCGAGCAGCGAGTAGCGGTTCGCCAGCATGATCACATCGACGAGCCCGTCCTCGATGACCCTGGCGAGCCCAGCGGTGGAGTTCGTCCCGATGCCGATGGCCTTCACGACGCCGTCGGCCTTCAGCCGCGCCAGCGCCGCGAGTCCCTCCTCGGCCGCGCCTTCCCACGCCTGGTCGGGATCGTGCAGGTAGAGGATGTCCACCGACTCGAGCCCGAGGCGCTCCAGGCTTTCCCGGAGCGAGCGTTCGACGCCCGCCGCCGAGAAGTCCCACTGCCGGGTGAGGTCACCGGGGACGGCGAACCCGTCGTCGTCCCACTCGCGGGGCCGCGGGTTGGGCACGATCAGGCGGCCGACCTTGGTGGACAGGACGAACTCGTCGCGAGGACGGCGGCGCAGCTCGGCGCCCATGCGGCGCTCGGAGAGCCCGAGGCCGTAGTGCGGCGCGGTGTCGAAATAGCGGATGCCGCGATCCCACGCCCGGCGCATCGTCTCGGCGGCCTCGTCGTCGGTCACGGGACGGGCCAGGTTGCCGAGAGGCGATCCGCCGAGGCCGAGGACGCCGTTCCTCGACCCCGCCCGCTTCAGCAGCTCCACGACCTGCGCCGTCATGTGCCGAGCCGATAGAAGGCCGACGCGGTGCCGGACGTCACGGCCTGGCGCTCCTCGGGGCTGAGCTCGCCGATCAGCTCGTCCACCGCTTCCCGCCACGCGACCGGGCCGCACCCCAGCTCGGCGAGCGGCCAGTCGGAGCCGTACATGAGCCGCTCCGGGCCGAACGCCTCCAGCGCCACGCCGACCGCCCGCCGCAGGCGGGCTCCGTCGCCGTGGCTCACCAGCCCGGCCAGCCCGGAGATCTTCGCCCAGGTGTTCGGCCGGGCGGCGAGCTCACGCAGGCCCGCCTCCCAGCCGTCGTCGTCGTCCGCTTCGGCGAGCCCGCCGAGGTGGTCGACGACGAAGCGCACGCCGGGATGCGCGGCCGCGACGGTCGCGGCCAGCGGCAGCTGCCACGACCGCACCACCAGGTCGAAGCCGAGGCCGGCGGCGGCCAGCCGGTCGAGCGCCGCTCCCACGTCGGGCCGCCCGAGCCAGCCGGGATCGGGGTCGACGTGGACCAGGTGACGGATGCCGACCAGCCTCCGGCGCGCCGCGGCGTCGAGCGCGCCCAGCTCGTCGAGCTGGGCCGCGACGTCGCCTGTGAGGTCGGCCCAGCCGACCACGCCCGCGACGCGCGGGCCCGGCTGCGTGAGCAGCCGCCTCGTCTCGGCGGCGCTGTTGATCGACTGTACGACGACGGCGACGTCCACGCCGGTCGAGTCGAGCATCCGCTCGAGGTCGCCGTGCGCGAAGTCTCTGTCGATCGCCGCCATCGTCACCGGGTCGATCCACGGCTGTGGATCGGTGGCCCGGTTCCAGAGGTGCACGTGCGCGTCGACGGAACGGATCACGACAGGTGCCATACTTCGTCGATGGGCTGCCACAGGGCGCCGGGATCTCGTTCCTCGGCGATGCGCACCTGGCAGGGGTCGGTGTGCGTCCACCACTCGCGCGACACCGGGTCCTCGGCGATGCGGGCCATGTCGGCGGCGTGGTCGTCGCCGACGTACTCGTAGTAGGCGAACAGCGTGTCGCCGAAAATGAAGATCGAGTAGTTCGTGACGTTCGCGTCGCGCAGGGTCTGCTCGACCTGCGGCCAGACGTTGCGGTGCAGCTCGAGGTACTCCTCACGGCGCTCCGGCCGGACGCCGACGACGAAGGCGTGACGCTCGACGCGGGGCTGTGCGCCGTGCTCGCCGGTCCGCTCGCTCACGATCCCACCCGCTCTCCGGCACGCACGCCGTGGTCGTCCTGATGGGAGTCCGGGACGAGGCGCAGGCCGGCCCGCCTGGGGCGCACGTGGGGCCCGTCGATCGCGGCCGGCGGATCGGCGGCCCGCACGGCGATGATGTGCTCCTCGTCCACCCGGATGCCGATGCCCGGCTCGTCGCCGAGGACGATCCCGCCGTCCTCGTACTCCTGGTCGACGTGGAGTCCGATGGGGGCCGACAGATCCTGGACCTCGAAGGCCAGGTGGTTCGGCACGGCCACGGCGGCGTGCGCGACCGGGTTGGCGTGGTAGGCCACCGGGCTCACCGGCAGGTCACGGCTGTGCGCGACCGCGGCCACCCGCAGGAAGTGCGTGATGCCCCACACGTTGCCCACCTGGACGATGTCGACGGCGTCGGCGTCCAGGAGCGGCCGATACTGCTCGAGACCGGTGAGGTTCTCGCCGGTCGCCACGCCGGCGCGGATGCCACGCCGGACCGAGGCGAGCCCGGCCGCGTCCCATCGCCGCACCGGCTCCTCCACCCAGGCGAGGTCCACGGACCGCTCCAGCGAGGCGATGTAGCGCACGGCCTGCGAGCGGTTCCACGACTCGTTGGCGTCGAGCATGAGCGCGGGGTCGGCCGAGTTGCGCGAGAGGACGTCCCGCAGCGCCAGCAGCCGGCGCCGGTCGTGTTCGAGATTCCGGCCGCCCTTGAGCTTGGCGGCGCTGAAGCCCCGCTCCGCGAAGCGCTCGTAGAGGCGCACGAGGGCGTCGTCGTCCAGTGCGATGTCCAGCCCGGACGCGTAGCCCGGGACGAACCGGTCACGTCCGCCGAGAGTGCGCCACAGCGGCTCGCCGGCGGCCTTCGCCTTGAGGTCCCACAGCGCCATGTCGATCGCGCCGATCGCGCCGAAGGTGGCGCCGGAGTGGCCGGTCTTGAAGACCCGGTCGACCATCCGGTCGTAGAGCGAGGAGACGGCCCGCGGGTCCTCGCCCTCGACGGCGCCGAAGACGCGGTCGATATCGCCGTGTGCTCCGAGCCCGACACCCTCGAGCCCGCTGTCGGTCTCGAGGATCAGCACATGCACGTCGGTGCGCGGCTCGGGCATGACGCCGTTGGCGTCGCCGATCAGCCGGCCCCAGTCGTGCGCAGTGGTCAGGCTGCGATAGCCGGTGACCTTCACGGGTTCTCCTTTGTGACGGTAATGCGACTCACTCCTTGGTGCCCCCGGCCGTCATGCCGGCCACCAGGAAGCGTTGTGCGAAAAGAAAGACGATCAGCACCGGCAACACCGAGATGACGGTGGCGAGCGCGAGTGTGGGCAGCTGCACCGACTGGGCGCCGGCGGAGCTCGGGTTGAACGCCGGCGTCGAGGCGAGCAGGGAGGTCAGGCCGACCTGGATCGGATAGCCCTCGCTCGACGGCAGCATCACGAAGGGCAGGAAGAAGTTGTTCCAGTTCTGGACGAAGCTGAAGAACGCGACCAGGGCCACGATCGGCGCGGCCAGCGGCAGCGCGACCCTCGTGAACACCTGGAACTCACTGCATCCGTCCAGGCGCGCCGCCGCGAGCAGGTCACGGGGGATGCTGGTGGAGAAGTAGATGTAGGTGAGGTAGACGCCGAACGGGAAGAACGACATCGGCAGGATCACCGACAGCGGGCTGCCGATCAGCCCCACCACGTTGAGTTCGAGGAAGATCGGCAGCACCAGCGCGGTGTTCGGGATCAGCATGACGATCAGCGTCAGCACCAGGAGCAGCCGCCGGAACCGGAACTCCGTCAGCGCCATCGCATAACCCGCCGGGATGCTCGCGATGAGCGTGATGACGAGCGCACCTACCGCGTACAGCGCCGAGTTGCCCACCCACGAGGTCACCGCGCCGTCCTGGAAGGCGAACAGCTGCTTCCAGTTGGCGGCCAGGTCGCCGAGGCCGCCGGGCTGGAACGGGTTGTCGACGATGAGCGCGTGTGCCGACTTCGTCGTCGCCAGCAGCAGCCAGACGATAGGTATCACGAAGAACAGCACGAAGATCGCGACAACGACCGCGATGATCGTCCGTACGCTCCAGCCGCTGACACTGTTCCGTCGCCCCGCCGGGCGACCGATGTCGACTGTCGTCATGACCTCAGTCCTTCTCGAACAGGCCGCCGCGCGTCACGAAGACGGCCGACAGCGCGAGGGCGATGACGAGCAGCAGCAGGGAGATGGCCGCCGCTCCGTTGAAGTCGTTCTGCTGGAACGCGTACTGGTAGGCGAGCTGGTTGAGCGAGTAGTCGTTCGGCACGATCGCGTTGCTCGCCTGCGAGAGCAGCTGTGGCTCGACGAACAGCTGCGTGCCGGCGGCGAGCGACATGATGCCCATGTACGAGATCCACTTGCGCAGCATCGGCAGCTGGATGCGCCGGGCGATCTGCACGGCGGTCGCTCCGTCGATGCGGGCGGCCTCGATCACGTCGGGGCTGATGTTGTTCAGCGCGCCGTACATGATGACGATCCAGCCGCCCGCGCCGGTCCAGAACGCGATGATGGCGAACACCGGAGGGAGGTTCGCCGGCACGATCACCTGCACGAAGCTGGAGAATCCCAGCAGACGCAGCAGGCCGCTGACCGGGCTGGCGGTCGGGTCGAGCACGAACAGCCACAGCATCACGCTCGACGCGCCCGCCAGAGCGCCCGGCAGGTAGAAGACGAACCTGAGCGTCCGGCTCAGCCACCGCACCCGGACCGCGTGCACGACGACAGCCAGGAACGAGACCAGCACCACCAGGGCCACCAGCCAGATCACCAGGTAGAGCGCGACATGCGCGACGGCGGGCAGGAAGCGGAAGTCGCTCACGACCTTGGTGAAGTTGGCGATTCCCGCGAAGCCGCCCTCGCTGTCGGTGAACGCGAGGAAGACCGCGTAGAGGGCGGGCAGGACCCCGAACGCGATCACCAGCGCTGTGTAGGGAGCGACGAAGCCGTAGCTCATCGCGCTCCGCCCGCCGGCGTCGCTCCTTTCGCCCTGCCCTCCGCGCGGTGCCGTCGTGGCCGACGGGCCGGTCTCGTTCATGACTGTCATGTCACTTGACCGTATAGCCGTTGACCTGCGCCTGGTTCTTGATCGCGGTCTCCCATTCGGGGAGCATGTCGACCAGGTTCTTGCCGCTCGCGATCGCAGGAGTCATCGTCTTCGCCCAGATGGCCTCCTGGCTGAAGACGCCGGAGCCCCACCCGTTCCAGATCTGCGACCCGGCCGTGAGCAGAGCCTGCAGGTCGGTCGCGTAGTAGCCGCTCGACTCCTGCTTCTTGAGCCACTTCTCGGCGGCCGGCGCGTAGGCCGGGTAACCGGGGGCGACGTTCACCTGGTAGTCGTCGGCCGTCGTGACGAACTCGACGAACTTCTCGGCCGCCTTGAGGTTCTTGGAATGGCTGCTGATGAACCAGGTGCCGCCGCCGACGTTGCCGGTCGCGGGGGTGTCGCCCTGCCACGTCAACGGCGCCGCGACGCCGAGCTGACCCGCGGGGACGTTGAGCGACTGCGGATTGTTGAAGATGGCTCCCGCGTACCAGGCCGGCCCGGGCATCAGGAGCACCTTACCGGTGTACTTCTTCACGAACTCGGGCGTGAACACGCTCAGGTTGGGCGTGGTGCCGTTCTTGATCAGAACGTCGAGCATCGACGCGACGCGCTTGCACTCCGGGGTGCCGGTGCTGACCGACACGGACTTGGGGCCGGTGATGTCGTTCGCCTGGCACTTGCCGCTCCAGAAGTAGATCTCCGAGGCGAACGAGTCTCCGACGGCGCCGACGATGTAGCCGGGGTGCTCCTTGGCCACCTTCTCGCCGAGCGCCTGGTACTCCTCCCAGGTCGTGGGGAGGGTGTAGCCGAACTTGTCGAGCAGGTCCTTGTTGTACCAGAGCACGACCTGGGCGAGGTCGTTGCGCAGGCAGTAGACCTTGCCCTCGACCGTGCACGGGTCGAGCGAACCCGGGGTGAAGGAGTCGAGAGTGGTCTTCGGGACGAGCCCGCCGTTGAGCACGGCCGCGAACGCCTGCTTGCCGTTGCTCTTCTGGCTCGCCCACGCCGCGTCGTTGTTCTGCGTCGAGAACACGACGTCGGGCCAGCCGCTGCCGGCCCGGTCGAAGAGCTGCACCTTCGTACGGAACGAGTTGGAGCCGTTCGCCGAGCCGTCATAGGTGACGACGTCGATCTTGACGTCCGGGTTGGCCTTCTTGAAGGCGTCGGCCGCGCTCACCCTGTCGGAGTCCACCCATACAGTGATGGGGGCCTTGTCGTCCTGGGTGACCTGCGGAAAGCCGTAGGAACCGACCGAGGTGCCGCCATTGCCGCCACAACCGGCCAAGGTGAGAGCGATAGCCGATGCTCCGGCAACGCTGATCGCGCGCATCCATGGGCCCGTGCGTCCGGCTCGTGTGAAACGGAACATGTGCGAGTCCTTTTTGTCCTGTCTCCCACATCGGGGGGTGAGAGATGGTGATAAAAGTAACGGCATACGTATGATGTGCGCAAGGGTCGCCGCGGCCGGCGCCGGATCGGCGCCGGATCAGTGCGGTGCGGTGCGAAGGAGAGTGAGAACTCCCATGAAGGGTGCAGCTTATGTGGGCGGAGGCCGTCTGGAGACCGTCTCCGTGGACGTCGGGCCGCCGGGTCCCGGAGAACTTCAGATCGCCGTCGCCTACTGCGGACTGTGCGGGACCGATCTCCACATCGTGCACGGCGCCATGGACGCTCGCGTGCGCACGCCCCTCGTGTTCGGCCACGAGACGTCGGGCACCGTGGCGGCGGTCGGCGAGGGCGTGGAGGGCTGGAAGGTCGGCGACCCGCTGACCGTCATGCCGCTGGTCTGGGACGGCACCTGCGCGGCCTGCCTCGCAGGTCATCAGCACATCTGCCAGAACCTCGTGTTCGTCGGCATCGACTCCCCCGGAGGGCTGCAACAGCGGTGGAATGTGCCGGCGTCGATCGCCGTGCCGCTTCCCGCCGGCCTCGACCTGCGTACGGCGGCGCTCGTCGAGCCCGTCGCCGTCGCGGTGCACGACGTGCGGCGCTCCGGCCTCCAGGTCGGCGACCACGCGGTCGTGCTCGGCGGCGGTCCCATCGGCGTGCTCATCGCCACCGTCGCGCGCGACGCCGGCGCCCATGTCATGGTCGCCGAGGTGGACGCCTCCCGCCGGAGCCGCGTCGCCGAGCTCGGGTTCGAGGTGATCGACCCGACCTCGGCCGACCTGGCCGCCGAGGTCGGGCGCTGGACGAACGACGTCGGCGCCGATGTGGTGTTCGAGGTGTCGGGGGCGGCCGCCGCGGCCCGCTCCGCCACCGCGCTGGCGAAGGTGCGCGGGACGATCGTCGTGGTGGCCATCCACTCCGCCCCTCGCGAGCTGGACCTGCAGCGTGTGTTCTGGCGCGAGCTGCGGCTGCTGGGCGCCCGGGTGTACCAGCGATCGGACTTCGAGCGCGCCGTCGACCTGCTCGGCAGGGGCGTGATCCCCACGGAGGCCCTCATCTCCGGCGTCGTCCCGATCGAGGAGGTCGCCTCCGCGATCGACGACCTCTCGGCGGGCCGGGCGATGAAGATCCTCGTGGACGTCGCGGGGGAGGCCCGGGCATGAGCGAGCGGAGCGAGCGAACGGGTGGACACGCCGGACTGTTCGACCTGCACGGCCGTCTCGCCGTCGTGACCGGCGCCCGGCGGGGCATCGGCCGTGCCATGGCGGAGGCACTCGCCGCCGCCGGCGCGGACATCATCGGCGTGAGCGCGCAGTCGCGGCCCGACGACGAGGTCGCCGAGTCGATCCGCGCGCTCGGCCGGTCGTTCGAGAGCCGGGCGGTCGACTTCGCGGATCGTGACGCCGTCCTGGCGCTCGGCGCCGAACTCGCGGAACGGGCTCCCGACATCCTCGTCAACAACGCGGGCACGATCGAACGCGCGCCCGCCGCGGAGCATCCGCTCTCGTGGTGGGATCGGGTCATCGAGATCGACCTGTCGAGCCAGTTCGCCCTCACGCAGCTCGTCGCGCGCCCGATGCTGGAGCGCGGCTACGGAAAGATCGTGTTCACGGCGAGCATGCTGAGCTTCCAGGGCGGCATCAACGTGCCCGGATACACCGCCGCGAAGTCGGGGCTCGCGGGCCTCACCAAGGCTCTCGCCAACGAGTGGGCCGGGCGGGGCGTGAACGTCAACGCCATCGCGCCGGGCTACATCGCGACCGACAACACGGCGGCGCTCCGCGACGACCCCGAGCGGTCGCGGTCGATCCTGGAGCGGATCCCGGCCGGACGCTGGGGCCGCGGCGACGACCTCGCGGGAGCGGTGGTCTTCCTGAGCTCGGCGGCGTCCGACTATGTCTCCGGCGCCATCATCCCCGTGGACGGCGGATGGCTGGCGCGATGACGCGCTCGCCCGCGTAGGGCCCGCCCCAATAGAGAGGCGGGGAAGCCGTACGGCTTCCCCGCCTTCTGCCGTCCGGGAACTACTTGGTGACCCCCGGGAAGGTCCGCAGGGCGGGCTCGAGGCCGGCCTGCTCGATCACCCGCCGGGCCTCGGCGGGCCAGTCCGTGCCCGAGACCTGGACGTTGTCGATCAGCCGGTTGTTGTGCACGTCGGTGTCCGGCGTCTGCGTGATGCCCGAGTTGTACCAGTTGTTCTGCAGCACGTTGTCACTGGTGTTGTTGATCGTCCCGTAGGAGTTCGTGAACACCCAGACGCCGCAGTCCTGGATCACGTTGTTCTTCATCGTCACGTAGCGGGAGCCCTCGTCCAGGTAGAGGCCCACCGTCCGGTTGGTGTCGTAGACGTAGTTGCCGCTGAACACGGCGCCGGGGTTGGCCGACAGGTTGTACAGGCTGCCGCCGTCGTGGAAGACCTTCTTCACCCCGTGGATCAGGTTGCCGGTCACCTCGGTGTTCCTGAGGGTCGTCGGCGTGGTGTAGATCGGCTGGTACGCGTACAGGCCCCGGTTCTTGTAGTCCTGGCTGCCGCCCGCGTCGTTCGCGCCCCAGCCCCAGCCGGTGTCGATCCCGTCGTACGCGAGGTTGGAGACCTCGTTGTGCGCGATCACGGCGTGGTCCACGTAGGTGGTGAGGATGCCCGACATCTCCTTGTAGTCCTTCGCGACGTCGGTCACGAAGTTGTTGTCGATCGTGATGTCGCGCAGGGTCATCGCCGGGTCGCTCGGGTGGTGGGCGTCCGGCTGCACGCCGCCCGCGACGACCCCCGCGCCACCGAGATCGGTGAACAGGTTGTGGTGCACGGTCGCCTCGGTGACCCCGAGCCCGATCCCGGCTCCGTTCGCGTTGGCGTCCAGGCCGAGGCCCAGGCCCACCTGCCCGAGGTGGGCGAAGGTGTTGTCGGTGAACTTCACCCGGGTGGCCGCGGCCACCTGGACCGCCGCCGGCATCTGGTTCCAGCCGTTGCGCGCGCCCTCGAACAACGGGCAGCCCGACTGGCAGCTGCTCAGGTAGTCCGCGGGCTGCGGGTAGGCCTTCGGGATGAAGGCGCCGTTCTGCTGGTCGGCGTAGCCGATCGGCGAGCCGGGCGACAGCCAGGTCGAGTGCGAGAACTGGATGCCCGAGAAGGTCAGGTCGTGCACCGGCTTCGCGTAGCCGCCCGCGATCTGCACGAGCGACTCGAGGTAGGGGAGCACGAACGACGCGCCGTTCGGGTCCTCACCGGCGGCGGCGCGGTAGTAGAGCTTGCCGGCGGCCGGGTCCAGATACCACTGGCCCTCCTGCAGGAACGCGTAGGAGTTCTCGAGCAGCAACTGGCCCCCCGCGAACGGGCGCGCCAGCGTGTCGTATCCCCAGTTGTTGTTCTGCCATGCGGGCTGCTGCATGGTGACGGTCGTCCCGCTGATGCTCTGCACGGGGGCGTACCGGTCGGTGAAGGAGCCCTGGCTCTCCACCTCGATGCGGCTCTGGTCCGGCAGCGTCGCGAGGTAGTTCAGCGCGGGATTCTTGATCTCCATGCCGGATTCGGTGATCGTCACGTCGCTGCGGTTGATCTTGATGGCCGCGCGCGGCACCGCGGCGTCGTTCTTGTAGAGCTGCCGGCTGTCCTGCCCCTTGGGCACCGAGGCGACGAAGATGTTCTTGCCCGCGTCGTACGGCGTCCAGCCGGTCACGGCCCGGCCGCCCGAGATGATCGGGTGCGCGCCCTTCGCGGCGGTCCAGGTCACCGGCTTGGCGCTGGTTCCCGAGTCGTCCGCGGTGAAACGCAGCGGCTCGTCGAGCCGGTAGGTCCCGTCCCTCAGCTCGACCGTCACGGCGCTTCCGGCCCGCGCCGACGCGCGTGCCATGGCCTGCGCCGCGGTCAGGGTGCGCAGCGGCTTGCCCGGCGTGCCCTGGTTGTGATCATCCCCGTCCGGGGAGACGACGATGGTGGTGCGGCCGGGGTGGGGCGGCACGGCGAGCGCCGGCGCGGCGCCCCAGACGACGATGCCGGCGGTCACGACGGAGACGCTTCCGATGAGGGAGGCCAAATGGCGGTGTTTCACTTGTCTCGGGCTCCCTTGGTGCATGTGATGTAACACATAATAGGTATGATGAAACCCGCGATCATGGACGTTCGTCAAGAGGGGTGGTTCTCGGGCATGCGCGAACAACGGAGCGAAGGCCCCGTTAGCGGCGAACGCGTCCAGGTATCCACGCTGGGTGAGGCCATGGTGCGGCTGTCGCCCCCGGCAGGCGAGCGGCTGCGCGACTCCGGCTGGTTGCGGGTGCACGTCGGCGGCGCCGAGGCGAACGTCGCCGTCGCCCTGGCGTCGGTCGGCGTGTCCGCGCGCTGGACGGGGGCGCTGCCCGACTCGGTGCTCGGGCGCCGGGTCGCGGATTCGCTGTCGAGCGCCGGGGTCGTCCTCGACACCGTGCGGTGGACGGCGGGCGAGCGCCTCGGACTCTACTTCGCCGAGATCGGCTCCCCGCCCCGCCCGACGAGCGTCCTCTATGACAGGGCCGGCACCGTGTTCGGTTCGCTCCGCGCCGATGATCTCGACTGGGCCACCGTGTGCGAGGCCCGGATCATTCACCTCACCGGCATCACCGCCGCTCTCGCGCCGGGATCGGACGAGCTCGTGCTGCGCGCGGCGCGCGAGGGACACGAGCACGGCGCCCTGGTCGTCTACGACGTCAACTATCGATCGGCGCTGTCCTCGCCGGAGGCGGCCGCCGCGTTCGCCGCCGAAGTGGCACCCCACGTCGGCCTGCTGCTCTGCCGGGCCGAGGACGCGCGCGATCTCTTCGGCCTGACCGGCGATCCCGCGACGCTGGCGAACGAGCTGGCGAACAGGCTCGCGGTCGGCCGCGTCGTGGTGACGGCCGGGGCCGACGGCGCCGTCGCCCACTGGGACGGCGAGTCCTTCGCGGCCCCCGCACTGCCCACCGTCGCGGTCGACCGGATCGGCGCCGGGGACGCCTTCGCGGCCGGCGTGCTGTGGGGCGTGCTCGATGATTCCCCCGAGGACGCGCTCCGCCGGGGAACGGCGATGGCCTCCCTGGCCATGAGCGTCCAGGGAGACCAGTGCCGCTTCAGCGCGGAGGAGGTGCTTGAGCTCGCCCGGGGCACCGGGCGGGAGGTCCGCCGGTGATCCCGGTCAGACCCGGTTCCACTTCTGGTTGTTCTGTCCGTTGCACGTCCAGATCTGCACCTTGGTGCCGTTCGCCGTGCCGGCGCCGGACACATCCAGGCACTTGTTGGCGCCGACGGCCGTGATGGAGCCGTCGGAGTTGAGCCGCCACTTCTGGTTGTTCTGGCCGTTGCAGTCCCAGATGATCACGCTGGTGCCGTTCGCCGTGGCCGCGCCGTTGACGTCGAGGCACTTGTTGCCGTAGACGCGCAGCTCACCGGCGCTGGTGGAGGTCCACTTCTGGTTGTTCTGGCCGTTGCAGTCCCAGATCTGCACCGCGGCGCCGTTCGCCTGCGAGGCGCCGTTGACGTCCAGGCACCGCCCCGACGCCACACCTCTCAGCGCGCTCGTGCCCGCCGAAGGCGAAGGAGAAGGCGACGGGGAGGGGGAGGGAGAGGGGGACGGGGATGCGCCGGCGAGTTCCTTGATCCGGATGTTGCGGAACGACACCGTGTTGCCCGCCCCGTGGTTCTGGATGCCGATGTAGCCCTGCTGGAGCGAGCGGGCCGGATCGGTGTTGGTGAAATCGTTGATCTTGGTGCCGTTGAGGAACACCTGCAGCCGCTCACCCTCCACCAGCAGCTCGAACGTGTTCCACTGACCGGGCGGGTTCAGCGCCGCGTCGCGCGCGGTGATGTCCGCCGACTGGACCCCGTAGATCGCTCCCGTGGTCTTGTCCGCGGTGTCGGTCGCGTCGATCTGCACCTCATATCCGGTTTCGAGCGCCGTGTTCGGGTCGTTCGTGGGCGGGAACCCGACGATCACCCCCGAGTTGGAGTCGCCGGTCATCCTCCAGTCGAGCTTGAGGGAGTAGGAGTGGAACTCCTTGGCGCCGTAGTACAGCATCCCCATGCCGCCCTGGGAGGTCAGCGTGGCGTCGCTGTTGGTGAACGACCCCGGCCCGACCTGCGACCAGCCCGTCGTGGACCCGTTGTACAGCGCCGTGTACCCGGTCTCCGGGCGGCAGTCGGCGTTGACGGCCTTGGCCGCGTACCGGATCCCGCCCAGCAGCAGGGTGCGGAAGTTCGAGTCGGCGTACGACTCCTGGGTGTGTCCCAGCCCGGTGTAGAAGGCCCGGCCGGAGGACTGTGGGTGGCACCAGGTGATCGGGTGATCACCCATGCCGCCGCCGCTGTAGCTGCTCTCGTCCAGGCTCTGCAGCACCCGGACGTTCGGGCGGGGGTTGGAGCGGAAGCTGTACCACTCGTCCGTGCGCGACCAGGTCGTGCCCAGGTGAGAGGTAGCGGCGTGCGCCCGGTCCTCGTTCCGCACGGTGGCCTGCTGGATCGCCGGGTGGTTGTTGAACCAGGCCCCCATCAGCTGCCCGTAGTACGGCCAGCCGTACTCGGTGTCGGCGGCCGCGTGGACCCCCACGTAACCGCCTCCGCCGTCCACGTACGCCTGGAAGGCGGCCTGCTGACTGTCGTTCAGCACGTCACCGGTGGTGCTGAGGAACACCACCGCCTTGTACTGGGCGAGGTTGGACGTGGTGAAGGCGTTCGCGTCCTCGGTGGCGTCGACGGCGAAGTCGTTGGCGGCCCCCAGATCGCGGATGGTCTGGATGCCCTGGGGGATCGAGTCGTGCCGGAACGCCGCCGTCTTGGAGAACACCAGCACCTTGAAGGCGGCGGCGTGGGCGGGGATGGCGGGGGTCATCGCCGCGGCGGCGGCGAGCGCCACCGCGGTCACCGACAGGCGTCGCAGCACGGATGTCTTCCGGTCGCTCCCCGCGATGCGCCCGAGCGCGGCGGGGGTCAGATGTCGCAGCATGGCTGTCCTTCCGTCGCCGCCCGGCGCTGCCCCTTTCGACGATGAAAGAGGCATCGCGCCGGGCGGTCGCATCAATGGGTGACCGGCCTGGGGCCGGGGGTGGTGCCGGGTGGACTCAGACGCGGGTCCATTTCTGGTTGTTCTGGCCGTTGCAGGTCCAGATGATGACCTTGCTGCCGTTGGCGGTGGCGCCGCCGTTGACGTCGAGGCACTTGTTGGCGCCGACGGCGGTGATGGAGCCGTCGGAGTTGAGCCGCCACTTCTGGTTGTTCTGGCCGTTGCAGTCCCAGATGATCACGCTGGTGCCGTCGGCCGTGGCCGCGCCGTTGACGTCGAGGCACTTGTTGCCGTAGACGCGCAGCTCACCGGCACTGGTGGAGGTCCACTGCTGGTTGGACTGCCCGTTGCAGTCCCAGACCTGTGCCAGCGCGCCGTTCGCCTGTGAGGCGCCGTTGACGTCCAGGCACCGCCCCGACGCCACGCCCTTGAGCGCGCTCGTGCTCCCCGACGGCGACGACGGAGAGGGGGAGGGAGACGGGGACGGAGACGGGGAGGACGACGTGCCGGTGCCGAAGGTGAAGGCGTCCAGATCGAACAGGTAACCCTGTCCTGTCGGGCCGCGGAAAACCAGGTAGAGCGTCGTCGTGCCGGACGGCACGTTGCCGAGGTTCGCCGAGACGTCGGTGAAGGTCTCCCAGCTGCCGGTGCTCGCGACGTTCGCCGTGCCCAGCAGCGTGCCCGTGACCGAGCCCGCCCGCACCTCGATCCGGCCGCCCGCACCGGCCGAGGAGACCCGGGCGGTGATCCTCGTCGCGCCGGCCAGGTTGTAGGGCTGGAAGGAGATCCAGTCGCCGTCGTCGGTGAAGCCGACCGTCTTGCCGCCCTCGGCGGCGGTGTGATCGGCTGTCTGGACACCCTGCTGCGCGGCGAAGTGCTCGGCCTGCCGGTGGCGCGGCTGGAGCGTACGGAGACTGGTGGAGGTCAGGCCGTCCTCGTCGGTGTAGGAGGCCTCGAAGACGCCGAAGATGTTGGCCGCCGAGTCGTGCTCGCCGTCCACCGGCACATTCAGCGAGCCGCTGCAGCCGCTCTTGGAGGTGATCTGGTGTGCGTGGCTGTCGTGACCGAGGAAGTAGGTGACGGTCACCTTCGAGCAGTCGATCGTGCCGTCCTCCGGGTCGCTCACGGTGACCTGGAAGGGCACGGTGTCTCCGAAGGAGAACAACTGCCCGTCGGCCGGGGTGGTCAGCGTCACCGTCGGGGCGGTGTTGCCGACGGTCACGATCACACTCGCGCTTCCGGTCAGCCCCTGCGGATCGCGGACGGTGAGGGTGGCGGTGTAGGTGCCGTTCGTCGTGTAGGTCTTGCTCGGGTTGGCGGCCGTGGAGGTCGTGCCGTCGCCGAAGCTCCACGAGTACGACAGCGTGCCGCCCTCGGGGTCGGAGCTGCCCGCGGAGGAGAAGTTCACGGTCAGCGGAGCCTGTCCCGAGGTCTTGTCGGCGGCGGCCTTGGCGATCGGGTTGCGGTTGGCCTTGCCGATGTACTCGATCCGGTACAGCGCCTGGTTGTTGTTTCCGGTGCCGTAGTCGAGCACGTACAGGGCGCCGTCGGGCCCGAACGCCATGTCCATCACCTGGGTGCCGCTCCACGGGAACGCGGAGATCTCCCCGTAGTTCCCGTCGCTCTTGACCTCGATGGCCTTGATCCAGCGGCGGCCGTACTCACCGGCGAAGAAGCGCCCGTCCAGCACCTGGGGGAACTTGACGGCCGAGTTCAGGTTCGGGTCGTAACGGTAGACCGGACCGCCCA
The DNA here is from genome assembly GCF_012034195.1 of Microbispora sp. CL1-1. Taxonomy (NCBI): domain Bacteria; kingdom Bacillati; phylum Actinomycetota; class Actinomycetes; order Streptosporangiales; family Streptosporangiaceae; genus Microbispora; species Microbispora sp. CL1-1. Next base: position 11,274 of record NZ_JAATEK010000047.1, on the reverse strand, counting down.
TCGGCGACTCGGAGCCGCTGCCGAACTCCGGTGGCGAGCCCGAGTCACCGGCGTACTTGATCCACGCCGGCTTGGCCGCCGGCAGCGTGGTCAGCCCGGTGTTGCGGAAGGAGTTGTTGGTCGGGCCACCCGCGCAGTTGTACTTCGGCCCGCTGCTGTTGGAGGCGAAGTCCCACTCGTTGTACGTCTCGCTCGTGGTGTTCGTGCCGGTGCAGTACGGCCAGCCGTAGAAGCCCGGGGCGGTGACGCGGTCGAACTCCACCTGGCCGCTCGGCCCTCGGCTGCTGTTGGTCACTCCCGCGTCGGGACCGTAGTCGCCCAGGTAGACGATGCCGGTCGCCTTGTCCACGCTCATCCGGAACGGGTTGCGGAAGCCCATCGCGTAGATCTCCGGGCGGGTGTTCGCCGTGCCCGGCGGGAACATGTTGCCGCTGGGGATCGTGTAGCTGCCGTCCGGCTGCGGCTTGATCCGCAGGAGCTTGCCGCGCAGGTCGTTGGAGTTGGCCGCCGTGCGCTGGGCGTCGTACTGCGGGTTGCGGTTGGTCCGCTCGTCGAGCGGGGAGTAGCCGCTCGACTCGAACGGGTTGCTGTCGTCGCCGGTCGTCAGATAAAGGTTGCCGGCGGCGTCGAAGTCGATGTCGCCGCCCACGTGACAGCACATCCCGCGGTCGTTCGGCACCTCCAGCACGACCTTCTCGCTGCTCATGTCGAGCGTGTCGTCGGACTTCAGGGTGAAGCGGGACAGGTTCAGGTGTCCCTTCCACTGGTCGAACTGCGACTGCGAACCGGTGCTGGGCGCGTCACCGCTCGGCGTGTTCAGCCGCGGCGAGTAGTAGAGCCAGACATAGCGGTTCGACGCGAAGTTCGGGTCGACCGCGACACCTTGAAGGCCCTCCTCGTCATGGGTGTAGACGCTGAGCCTGCCGGCCACCTTGGTGTTGCCGTTGACATCGGTGACGCGCACCGTGCCGTCACGGGCCGTGTGGATGACCGACCGGTTCGGCATCACGGCCAGCGACATCGCCTCACCCAGCTCGGAGCCGCCCGAGGCGAGCGACACCTGCTGGTAGTCGGAGGCGGGGATGGTCAGAGCGTCCGCCGGGGAGGCCGTGATCGCGAGGGCTCCTGGGGTGATCAGCGCCATCGTGGTCAGCATCGTGAGCCACGGACGTCGGGACATCGGTTTCCTTTCTCACAGGTCGATCGGTCAGGGCAGCAGCGCGCGCCGCCGCGCTGCTGCCGGGTCTTCGCGGGGTTTCTGCCGGGTTTCTGCCGGGATTTTTCGCCGAGGCGTCACGTGCGGCCGTCGCGGGACGAGGGATCACCCCGGCGACGGCACGTGCCCGGACGGTGTCAGGCTGGGGGTGTCAGACGCGGGTCCATTTCTGGTTGTTCTGGCCGTTGCAGGTCCAGATGATGACCTTGCTGCCGTTGGCGGTGCCGTTGTTGTAGACGTCGAGGCACTTGTTCGCGCCGACGGCGGTGATGGAGCCGTCGGAGTTGAACCGCCACTTCTGGTTGTTCTGGCCGTTGCAGTCCCAGATGATCACGCTGGTGCCGTCGGCCGTGCCCGCGCCGTTGACGTCCAGGCACTTGTTGCCGTAGACGCGCAGCTCACCGGCGCTGGTGGAGGTCCACTGCTGGTTGGACTGCCCGTTGCAGTCCCAGACCTGCACCGCCGCGCCGTTGGCCTGCGACACCCCGGTGACGTCCAGGCACCGCCCCGACCCCACGCCCCTGAGCGCGCTCGTGCTCCCCGACGGCGACGACGGAGACGGAGAGGGCGTCGACGTGCCGTTCCCGGGTCCGGCGGAGGCGATCACGGACTGAGCACCCGACGGCCACTGACCGTTGGCGACGGTCACGTTGTTGCCGACGACGTTGCCGCGGTCACCGTTGGTGATGTTGGTGCTGCCGTTCGTCGACCAGTTGCCCGTGACGGTGAAGTTGCCCATGTTCTCGCCACCCCAGTAGTTGGCGGTGGCCCAGGTGCCGGTGTTCGAGAAGACGTTGTTCCTGACGGTGTAGTACTTGGAGCCTTCGTCGAAGTAGAGCCCGAACCAGCCGTTGGTCCGCAGGCAGTAGTTGTCGCTGATCAGCGCGTTCGGGTTCCACGACAGTGTGTAGATGCATCCGCCGTCGGTCATCTGCTGCATGACGTCGTGCACGTAGTTGCCGACGAGCCGGTTGCCCGACGCGGTCGTGGCGGTGGTGTAGCGCGGCTGGTAGTCGTACAGACCCCGGTTGGCGTACTGTGTGCTGCCGCCCGGCTCGTTGGCGCCCCACCCGTAGCCGATCGACATGCCGGTGTAGGGCATGTTGTAGACCTCGTTGTGGGACACGTCGGTGGTGGTGACGTACGTGGTCAGGACCGAGACGACGCCCCGGTAGTCCAGCCCGAGGTCGTGGATGCGGTTGTCGGTGATGGTGATGTCGCGGTTGACCATCCGCTGGTCACTGGGATGGTGGGCGTCGGCGCGCACGCCCCCGACCACGATGCCGCCGGCCGAGCTGCGGGCGATCTCGGACCGGGTGACCGTGATGTCACGGGCGCCCAGGCCGACGCCGCTGGCGTGCGCGTTGGCGTCGTTGCCGATGCCCACCGCCGTCTGGCCCAGGTTGAGGAACCGCGAGTCGGTGAAGGTGATGTGGTCGGCCGCCGACACCTGCACCGCCGCGGGCATCTGATACCAGTTCGGCCTGGTGGCCTCGAACTGCCGGCAGCCCTCCTGGCAGGAGTTCGGCAGGTCGCCCGGCCAGTTCCAGTTGCCCGCGATGTAGGCGCCGGTCTGCTGGTCGGCGAAGCCCTGGTTGCCGCTGGGGCCCAGCCAGCTGGTGCCGCTGAAGGTGATGCCGCTGAACGTGATGTGGTGCGCCGGCGCGTCGTAGGTGCCGCCGACGTTCACCAGCGACTGCAGCACCGGCAGCTCCACGCTGGTGCTGCTCATGTTCTGCCCGGAGAGCGGGATGTAGGAGAGCACACCGGTCGTGGGGTCGATGTACCACTCACCCGGCGAGTCGAGGAACTCGTAGGCGTTCTCGATGTAGAGCGGGCCCGCCCGGTGCGGGCTGGTGAACACGTCGTAGCCGAAGATGTTGTTGTTCCAGCCGGGCTGCTGCATCGTGATGAAGTTGCCGCCGATGCTCTGCACCCGCACGTATCGGTCGGTGAACGAACCGATGCTCTCCAGCTCGACCCGGTTCTGCCTGGCCAGGTTGTTCAGGTAGCTCAGCGTGCCGTTGCCGAACCTCAGCCCCGAGCCGGTGGCGGTGAAGTCCGACCGGTTCACCTGGGTGCGGGCACGCGTGGCGAGGGCGCCGTCGACGTACAGCTGCCGGGTGTCGATCCCGGTGCCGACGTTGGCCTGCCAGATGTTCTTCGCCTGGTCGGCGAGCGTCCAGCCGGTGACCGCCCGGGCGCCGCTGATGACGGGATGCGCCGACGGGGCCGCCTGCCATATGACCTGATATCCGTTGGTGCCGGAGTCGGCGGCGGTCAGCCGCAGTGGCGCGGAGAGCCGGTAGACCCCGTCGGCGAGCTGAACGACGATGTCTCCCGACATGGAGCCGTTGCGCGACCGCACCGCCGTCTGCGCGCCCGGCAGCGAGCACGGCTGTGCGGACGAACAGGTGCTGCCGGTGCCCGAGGGCGAGACGTAGAGGGTCGTGGTGGCGGCGCGGGCCGCGGTGGCCGGCGCGACCATGGTCATCGCCATGGTCAGCGCCGCGATGACGAGGACGGCCAGAAGCGGTCTCGACACCGCGACCGGTGGGGACGGATGCTCGATCCGATCGGTCACGTGCTTCTCCATGGGGGCGGCCTCACCCGGCACCACGAGGGATCGGGGTGGAGCGAGGCGATGGAAGCCGACGTGGCCGACCACGGTGCGGAGGCATGCGGCGCGCCTCCACACACCCGCCGTGTGGTACAGCCGCAGGGCCCGGAAGAAGGGTTCCTCCGGGTGCTCAGCTTCCAATTACGGTTGCGGCACCGAGACCCGTCAAGACCTTGAGCACACTTATTTTCCTGGCCGGCATGCACGCGTCATCTCGCCGTAATGCCGATAACCGTGCTGACCAGTGCGAACGCATATCGCCATGGCCGCACGAACTAAACGTTTCAGGTGAAACGCCAGAATGTTTCGTACTCATCGGCACGCCATCCCCGGCGGCCGGCGGGCGTCGGCACGTGCGGAGTCATACTTTTGCTGAGATCGCGAGGAAGGAGCACCGTGACCGACACCCCGCGTGAGGGCGGCTATCGGCCCGGCTACGAGGTTGCGGCCGAGCAGGTGCTGGAGCTCATCGCCCGGCTGGGCCTGCGTCCGGGCGACCGCATGCCGACCGAGAACGACCTGGCCAGGCAGCTGGGAACCAGCCGCACCGTCGTCCGCGAGGCGGTGAAGATCCTCTCCGCGCTGGGCCGGGTGCGCGCGCAGAAGGGCCGCGGCCTCTACGTGGCCGACGACGAGGGGATGCTCGGCGCCGGTCGGTTCGCGTCGTTCTTCCTCCCCACCGACCTGGACCACGTCTACATGCTGTTCGAGTTCCGGCGGGCGCAGGAGATGGAGACCAGCCGGCTGGCCGCCCGCCGCGCCGCCCCCGCGGAGCTGCGGGCCATCGAGGACGCGGCCGCCGTCTGCCGCCGAGGGTTCGAGACCGGACGCGAGGACCTGTTCAACGAGGGCGACGACGCCTTCCACTCCGCCATCGCCACGGCCTCGCACAACATGTTCCTGCAGATCGCGGTGCGGGAGGCCCGCCGGCTACAGGCCCAGTCGGCGATCATCGGGCTGCGCGGTTCGGTGGGCGGGCACGCGGCGAAGGCCGTCGAGGAACACGAGGCCATCCACCAGGCCATCCGCGCCGGTGATCCCGAGGCGGCGGCCCACGCCGCCGCCGCGCACATCGACGCCACGCTGGACGACTATCGCAAGGAGATCCAGCAGCGCCTGTTCTCCCCGGCCGGCTGAGACCATCCTGTGTGAACTGCTGAGGCGAATCGTTTCGACGCAGACGGCCCACCCGGGGCGCGGGGCGGGCGGCGGATGACGGCCGGTGAATCTTTCATGCGCGCGGGCCGGCGGGAGATCGCGAGCGTGCCCTGCTGTGAGCACGGGGAAGGGGCCGCAGGTGCTCACCCTGGCCTGAATCGCGGGAAACGGGGCTCTTGACAGGCATCGGACGGTCGTATTTGCTTCGCAGCATCCCGCCACCCCCCAATCCGCCGGCAGGAAGGATCGACGCTCTGGCGATTTGTTAGCGCTAACACGGCGCGTGCCCAGTGCCAGGAGGCAGCAGGGGCCGAGTTTCCGGAGAGCTCCGGAAAGTTCCGGCACCCCGGCCGAGGCGAATCGGTTCGTGGACCCCTGACCCCTCCTCGCGTACATGCGCCTTCGCGCGGATCGGGTCCGCGACCAGGACCCGGGATCGTCTCGGTCTCCCACGCCACGGGCATGGCCGTTCTCACAGTCGCCCGTCGGCGACCCATCGCATGGGACACGACCGCCTTTCGCCGGCTCCGGCGAGTCCGCCCGGATTCAGCACGTGGCTGTCTTCGCCATGCCTTCTCGCCGGTCTTTCCCCAAGGCCGCTGTGCCTTCCCCCCAAGGAGTGAAAGCAATGCGTTCTTCGTCCGTTGACCCATCGGGCCGTACGGCTCGCGGGCGTCGCTCACCGGCGGCCGTCGCGGCCTGCCTCGTCGCAGCGCTCGCGGCCCTCCTCGCCACCGCCCTGGCCTGGTCGGCGCCGGCGTCGGCAGCGACGGCGCCGCTGGTCGGCGCACAGTCGGGGCGCTGCCTCGACGTGGCGGGCAACACCGACGCGCTGGGCACGAGCCTGCAGATCTGGGACTGCAACGGCCAGGCCAACCAGGCGTTCGAGTTCACCTCGGCGGGTGAGCTGCGGACGTTCGGCGGCACGCGGTGCGTGGACGCGTACGGCCAGGGAACGTCGCCGGGCACGAAGGTGATCATCTGGTCGTGCAACGGTCAGAACAACCAGAAGTGGCGGCAGAACTCCGACGGGTCGATCAGCGGCGTGCAGTCGGGGCTGTGCCTCGACGTGGACCACGCCGGCACCGCCAACGGCACCGCCGTCATCCTGTGGACCTGCAACGGGCAGAGCAACCAGAAGTGGTCGGCCGCCGGAGGCGGGCCCACCACCTCGCCGAGCCCGCCGCCGCCCGGCTCGCGCCCGTGCGACATCTACGCCTCCGGGGGCACGCCGTGCGTGGCCGCGCACAGCACGACCCGCGCCCTGTACGCGAACTACAGCGGCAACCTCTACCAGGTGCGGCGCTCCTCCGACAACGCGACCAGGAACATCGGCGTGCTGACCACGGGCGGCACCGCCGACGCCGCGGCGCAGGACTCCTTCTGCGCCGGCACCACCTGCGTCATCACTGTCGTGTACGACCAGTCCGGGCGCGGCAACGACCTGTGGTATCAGGGGTCGAGCGTGGTGCCCGGCTCGCCGCAGAGCAAGCCCGCGATCGCCACCACCGAGTCGCTGTCGGTGGGCGGCAACAAGGCCTACTCCCTCTACATCAACCCCGGTAACAGCTATTGGCGTGACGGTCACCTGACCGGCGTGCCGACCGGGACCGCGCCCGAGGGCATGTACATGGTGACCAGCGGCACCCACGTCAACAGCGGCTGCTGCTTCGACTACGGCAACAGCGAGACGACCAGGAAGGCCGACGCCGCCGGGGCGATGGACGCCATCTACTTCGGCACGAGCTGCTGGTTCGGCGGCTGCTCCGGCTCCGGTCCCTGGGTGCAGGCCGACCTCGAATGGGGGCTCTACCCCGGTGGCAGCCAGTCGTGGAACCCCAACCAGCGGGCGTTCACCAGCAAGTTCGTCACCGCGACGCTGAAGAACAACGGAACGTCGCGCTTCGCCATCAAGGGCAGCAACGCGCAGTCCGGCAGCCTCTACACCCTCTATGACGGCGCGCTTCCCCCGGGCTACAGCCCCATGAAGAAGCAGGGCGCGATCGTCCTGGGCAGCGGCGGCGACTGCTGCAAGCCCGACGGCGGCGCCAACCTCAGCGCCGGGACCTTCTACGAGGGCGCGATGGTCTCCGGCTATCCCTCCGACGCGACCGAGAACGCCGTGCAGGCCGACATCGTCGCCGCCGGCTACCGCTGACCCCGCCCGCGAAAAGGGAGTTGAGCACGTTGAACCGAAAATCCTTCTTCGCCGCCATCGCGGCGGCGGCGCTCGTCGCCCTGGGAACGGCGGGTGCGGCGCTCGCCGGAACCACGCCGCCCACGCACAGCAGCGCGGTCGCCGCGGCCGCCGCCGGGACCGCCGGATGCGGCAAGGCCCCGGCACTGGCGAGCGGCACGCACTCGATCGCGAGCGGCGGCCAGAATCGCAGCTACATCCTGCGGGTGCCCTCCGGTTACGACAGCAACCATCCCTACCGTCTGGTCTTCGGGTTCCACTGGAACGGCGGCACCGCCAACGACGTCGACTCGGGCGGGACCGACGGGTACAACTGGTCGTACTACGGGCTCAGGCGCCTCGCGGACGCCGAGAACAACAGCACGATCTTCGTCGCGCCGCAGGGCAACAACAACGGCTGGGCCAACCCCAACGGCCAGGACCTGACCTTCGTCGACGACATGCTCCGGCAGATCGAAGCCGGCCTGTGCGTCGACACCGACCAGATCTTCTCCACGGGCTTCAGCTACGGCGGCGGCATGAGCTACGCGCTCGCCTGCGCCCGGGCGACGGTCTTCCGCGCGGTCGTGGTCTACTCCGGCGCCCAGCTCAGCGGGTGCGACGGCGGCACCCAGCCCATCGCGTACATGGGAGTGCACGGCATCGGCGACCCGGTGCTCAACATCTCGCAGGGGCGAGGGCTGCGCGACAGGTTCGTCAGGAACAACGGCTGCACCGCACAGAATCCGCCCGAGCCGGGGTCGGGCAGCCGGAGCCACATCGTCACCGCCTATTCGGGGTGCCGGTCCGGCTATCCGGTCGTCTGGGCGGCGTTCGACGGGGGCCACACCCCGGGTCCGATAGACGGGTGCTCCTGTGAGGGCTGGCGGACCTGGACCTCGGCCGAGGCATGGAAGTTCCTGACGCAGTTCCAGACGACCCCGCCGACGTCACCTTCTCCGTCTCCGCCGACGTCACCTTCTCCGTCTCCGTCTCCGTCGTCGCCGTCGGGGAGCACGAGCGCGCTCAGGGGCGTGGGGTCGGGGCGGTGCCTGGACGTCACCGGGGTGTCACAGGCCAACGGCGCGGCGGTGCAGGTCTGGGACTGCAACGGGCAGTCCAACCAGCAGTGGACCTCCACCAGCGCCGGTGAGCTGCGCGTCTATGGCAACAAGTGCCTGGACGTCAACGGCGCGGGCACGGCCGACGGCACCAGCGTGATCATCTGGGACTGCAACGGCCAGAACAACCAGAAGTGGCGGTTCAACTCCGACGGCTCCATCACCGCCGTCGGCGCCAACAAGTGCCTCGACGTCTACAACAACGGCACCGCCAACGGCAGCAAGGTCATCATCTGGACCTGCAACGGCCAGAACAACCAGAAATGGACCCGTGTCTGAGCGGGAGGACCAGCAGAACGACGCGTGACGGGGTGACCGGTCCGCCTGCTCCCGGGCGGCCGGTCGCCCTGTTCGATCTCGCCCTACCCCCTTCGAAAGGACCCCGATGAGTCGGCGAAGAGCAAGCGTGGCGCGCGTCGCCATGAGTGTGGCGGTCGCGCTCCTGTCCGTCGCGATGTCCCTGGTGGCCGTGACGCCGGCGCACGCGGCGGTCGGAATCACGATCAACGGTGGTTCCGGCGGCCGCACCTTCGACGGTGTCGGCGCGATCAGCGGCGGCGGAGGCAACAGCCGCCTGCTGATCGACTACCCCGAGCCGCAGCGGTCGCAGATCCTGGACTACCTGTTCAAGCCCGGGTACGGCGCGTCGATGCAGATCCTGAAGGTCGAGATCGGCGGCGACACCAACTCCACCGACGGCGCCGAGCCGAGCCACCGGCACACCTCCGGCGACCTGAACTGCGACCGCGGCTACGAATGGTGGCTGATGGAGCAGGCCAAGGCCCGCAACCCCGGCATCAAGCTGGCGGGTCTCGCCTGGGGCGCCCCGGGCTGGCTCGGCAACGGCAACTTCTGGTCCCAGGACACCATCAACTACCTGGTCGACTGGCTGGGCTGTGCGAAGAACAGCCACGGGCTGACCATCGACTACCTGGGCGGCTGGAACGAGAAGGGCCGCGATCTGAACTGGTACGTCAACCTCAACGCGGCCCTGGACTCCCGCGGCTTCGGCAACGTGAAGATCGTCGCATCCGACGACTGGGGGTTCGGCGTCGCCGACGACGCGGCGAACAACGCCGCCTTCCGCAACGCGGTGGACGTGTTCGGGTCGCACTACGTCTGCGGTTACCGCGGACCACAGTCGAGCTGTCCCAGCTCCACCACCGCGATCAACTCCGGGAAGGTGCTGTGGGCCAGTGAGAACGGCTCCGACGACTACAACGACGGGGCCAAGGCGATGGCCAGGGGCATCAACCGGGACTACATCGACGGGAAGATGACCGCATACATCAACTGGCCGGTCATGGCCGCCATCACTCCGAACCTGCCCTTCGCCACGATGGGCGTGGCGGTGGCGCCGCAGCCGTGGTCCGGTTACTACGCCATCGGCAAGAGCACCTGGGTGATGGCCCACACCACGCAGTTCACCGCTCCCGGCTGGAAGTATCTGGACTCTTCCAGCGGCTACATCGGCGGCAACCGCAACAACGGCAGCTACGTGTCGCTGAGGTCGCCCAGCGGGTCCGACTACAGCACGATCATCGAGACGATGGACGCCACCAGCGCCCAGACGCTGAACTTCACCGTGACCGGCGGGCTGTCCACCGGGCAGGTGCACGTGTGGGCGACCAACCTCAACTCGGGCAACTCCGCCGACCACTTCGTCCACGCCGCCGACGTCAACCCGTCCAACGGCGCCTTCTCGCTGACGGTCCAGCCGGGGTACGTCTACTCGATCACCACCACGACGGGTCAGGGCAAGGGCACCGCCACCAGTCCCTCCCGGGGCTCGATGGCCCTGCCGTACGCCGACGACTTCGACTCCTACGCGGTGGGGCGTGAGGCGAAGTACCTGATGGACATGCAGGGCTCGTTCGAGATCGTGGGCTGCGGCGGCGGCCGCTCCGGCCGATGCGTGCGCCAGATGGCCCCGCGCCAGCCGATCCTCTGGACCGGCGGTTCCCACCCGTACGCCCTGCTGGGCGATCTGGGCTGGAGCAACTACACGGTCACGGCGGACGTGCTGCTGGAGCAGAGCGGCTACGTGGAGCTGATCGGCCGGGCGGGCGCCCAGCACGCCTTCGGCCCCGAGGGACTGAACGCCTACTACCTAAGGGTGACCGACGGCGGCGCCTGGCAGATCATCCGCAACAACGTCGACAACGCGATGACGACGATCCGCAGCGGAAGCGTCGCCGCCCTCGGCACCGGCCGCTGGCACACCCTGGCCCTGGGCTTGTCCGGCGGCACGATCACCGCGAGCATCGACGGGACGCAGGTGGCCACGGTCACCGACGGCACCTGGGGCGCCGGCCAGATCGGCGTGGGCACCAGCACCACCGAGACCGCCCAGTTCGACAACCTGTCCATCACCCCGGGCCCGGGCGGCGGCACGCCGGGCAACGGCACCGCGCTGCGCGGTCTGGCCAGCGGCCGGTGCGTGGACGTGCCCAACCAGTCGCACACCAACGGCACCCAGGTGGCGCTGTGGGACTGCAACGGCGGGGCGAACCAGCAGTGGATCCACACCTCCGGCAAGCAGCTCCAGGTGTACGGCGACAAGTGCCTGGACGCCTCCGGCCAGGGGACGAGCAACGGCACCCAGGTCGTCATCTGGGACTGCAACGGCGGGGCCAACCAGCAGTGGAACATCAACGCCGACGGCACCGTCACCGGTGTGCAGTCCGGGCTGTGCCTGGACGCCTACAGCGCCGGAACGGCCAACGGCACGAAGATCGTCCTGTGGGCCTGCAACGGCGGAAGCAACCAGCAGTGGAGCCGCAACTGAGTTGACGGCCGCCCTGGCGGTGCACGGGAGATGCGCGGCCCGGAAGTCCGGGCCGCGCATCGACCTAGGCGACCGTGCAGGGGTTTCCGTTGAGAGTGAACGCGGTGGGCTTGCCGGCGTTGCCGGTGTGGGTGGCCTGGAAGCCGATCTCGGTGGTGGAGCCGGGCGCGATCGTGCCGTTGTAGCTCATGTTCC
>NZ_JAATEK010000046.1:0-58312 GCF_012034195.1 Microbispora sp. CL1-1 | reverse complement strand
ACTAGGTCGCGTTGTCCCAGAGGCCGGGCCTCACGCGGCGGACCCGGGGTCTCACGCGGGGAAAGCGGTGACGCGAAACTCGTTGCCCTCGGGATCGGCCATCAGGATGTGGTCGTCGAACGCCTCCAGGATCGTGCCGCCGGCGCGCACGAGCCGGGCGGCCTCCGTCCTGATCCGCTCCCACCGGTCGGCGGGCGTGCCGTCCCCCGGCACGCGGACGTCGATGTGGAGCCGGTTCTGCGCCGTCTTCCGCTCGGGGACCCGGAGGACGGAGAACCGGGGGCCGTTGCCCTCGGGGTCGCGGAGGAAGACGCCGTCGTCTTCGGCACCCCCGGCCGGCAGGTCGAACCGCGCGAGGGACTCCTCACTGGCCGCGTGCTCGGTCGCCGGGATGTCGTCGACGTAGCCGAGCGCCGTCTTCCAGAACTCGGCGACGAGCCGCGCGTTCTCGCAGTAAAGGGTCAAGTCGATTGCTACTGCCATGCCTCGACGGTAATGCAGGGCGCTGACTCGATTGCGACGCCCTATGTCAAGAGGCGTCAGGAGAGGTGGCCTCGTGCCGGAGGGCGCTGCCGGCCAGCCACCGGGGCCAGGAGAGCTGCCAGTAGCCCCAGCCGTTGTTCCACTCCAGCTCGCGCGTGGTGCCGGTGACGATGACGGGGTCGCCGCGCAGCGCGTGCTCGTAGAACCACCTGGCCTGGTCGGGGCGGGCGTTCACGCAGCCGTGGCTGACGTTCACCCGGCCCTGGGCCCACACGTTGTCGAGCGCGTGGACGTACTCGCCGCTGTTGGAGATCCGTACGGCGTAGTCGATGAGCATGTCGTAGTAACCGGGGTCGCCCTTGTGGCGACCGGGGGAGACCATGCGGACGGGGTTGCCCTTGTCCATCGTCAGGTGGATCCCGCTCGTGGTCGTGTATTCCCTGGTGGTCGCCATGCCCGCGCTGATCGGCATGCGCTGGACCGGCTTGCCGTCCTGCCGCACCACCATCTGGTGCGTGCGGGTGTCGACCGTGCTGATCATGGCCCGCCCCACGGTGAAGGCCACGCTCCGGTCGGCGGAGCCGTACGTTGCGGGGGCGGCGCGGACCCCGGCGAGATGGGCGGTGACGCGCACCTCGGCGCCGGTCGGCCACCATGTGCGCGGCCGGTAGGCGACCTGGGTGGGGCTCGCCCAGTGCCAGGCGCCCTCGGCAGGCCCCTGCACTTCCAGCGCCCGCTCGACCGCCGCGCGGTCCTCGACCGGCCGGGTGAACGTCAGGATGACCGGCATGCCGATCCCGACGGTCTCCCCGTCGGACGGGACGACGGAGGCGACGGCGACCTGGTGGCGCGGGGTGAGCGTGCGGAACCGGCCGGCGATCTGGGCGGTGACGCTCTGGGGCCCGGTCGCGACGGCGTTGACGACATACTGCGTGCCCGGGCGCAGCGTCCACGACGACCGCCACACGGTGCGGCCCGGATCGAACGCGCCGGGCACCTGATCTCGCCCCGCGAACGCCAGCACGCTGGTCAGCCTGCCGCCCTCCGCCCTGACGACCAGCGCCGCGTCCGGCGACACCGCCACCGCGCCGTCGGCGGGGCTGATCGTGATGCGCGGCGCGGGCGGCACGCGTACGGCACAGCCCGCGGCGAGCGCGGGACAGGCCACGAGCAGCACCGCGAGCAGGACGCGGGCGGCGGGAGGCAGGGTGCGTGGCTTCACGGGCACCCAAGATAGCGATGGGTGACGACAGAAATACGCTAAGTCGCCGGAAGGACCTTCCCCGAGACCTCGCCGAGGCTGATCCCGCCCGGGGTCCAGGCGGTGATCGTGACGACGTCGCCGTCCTCCAGGAAGGTCCGGGTCGCGCCGGGCAGTTTGACCGGGTCGGCGCCGTTCCAGGTCAGCTCGATGAGCGAGCCGGGTTGCCCGACCGACGAGACCGTTCCGCTCGCGAACAGGTCGCCGGTGCGCAGGCTCGCGCCGTTCACCGTCATGTGGGCGAGCATCTGGTCGGGCGTCCAGTACATGTCGCGGAACGACGGCGTCGCGATCGTCTCGCCGTTGAGCTCCACGCGCAGGGTGAGGTCGAGCCCCCAGGGCTCCTGCCTGCGCAGATAGGCGGGCGGCTCGGGCTCCTGCGACCGGCCCTCGACCCTGGCCTCCTCCAGGGCGTCGAGCGGCGTGATCCACGCGGACATCGAGGTGGCGAACGACTTGCCCAGGAACGGCCCGAGCGGCACGTACTCCCATGCCTGGATGTCGCGGGCGCTCCAGTCGTTGACGAGCGCCACCCCGAAGACGTGGTCCTCGAACGCGCCGGCGCGCTCGCCGAGCCGCGTCGGCACCCCCACGACGAAGCCGACCTCCGCCTCGATGTCGAGCTTCCGCGACGGGCCGAACGACGGCCGCTGCCCGCACGGCCGCCTGATCGGCGTCCCGGAGACGACGACGGTGCCCGCCCGCCCGTGGTAGCCGACGGGCAGGTGCCGCCAGTTGGGCTTCAGCGGCTCGTCGTCCGGGCGGAAGATCCGCCCGAGGTTCGAGGCGTGCTCAAGCGAGGCGTAGAAGTCGACGTAGTCGGCCACCTCTATCGGCAGGTGCAGGGTCACCTCCGACAGCGGGATCAGGTGGTCGCCCGTGGCCGCCGCGTCGCGTGCCCGCGCCCGCGTCTCCCGCCAGGCCGCGCGGCCCAGGGCCAGCAGCGGGTTGAGGCTGGGCGCCGCGTAGACGTCCCCGCCGAGGGCCGCCGCCAGGTCGAGGACGTGGTCCCCGACCCGGACGCCGACCCTGCGGGGCTCCCCGGGCCGGGAGAACACCCCGTACGGCAGGTTGTCGAGCCCGAAGCTCACCGCGCCCACGTCCACGCGTAGTCGGTGTCCTCGCACGCGAGGGCGGCCTGGCCGAGGTCGAGCGGACGGAAGGTGTCGATCATGACGGCCATCTCGGTCGTCTCGGTGTGCCCCTGCCGTACGGCCTCGACGGCGGCCTCCACCGCGCCCGGCTGCGGGCCGTGCGTGAAGCCGGCCGGGTGCAGCGAGATCGAGCCGACGTCGATGCCGGATCCCTTCCTGGCCGTGTAGTCGCCGCCCACGTAGAACATGAACTCGTCGGAGTCCACGTTGTGGTGGTTGTACGGGATCGGCACGGCCTCGGGGTGGAAGTCCAGCGGCCGGGGGCAGAACGAGCAGACGACGAACCCCGGGCCCTCGAACGTCTGGTGCACCGGCGGCGGCGCGTGGGTGCGCTTCACGATCGGTTCGAAGTCCTGGATGTTGAACGCGTACGGATAGAGGCAGCCGTCCCAGCCCACCACGTCGAAGGGGTGATGGGCGTAGGTCAGCCTGGTCAGCCCGCCCCGCGTCCTGACCAGCACCGGGATCTCCTCGCCGTCCACGAGCAGCGGCTCGTCCGGCGCGCGCAGGTCGCGCTCGCAGTAGGGCGCGTGCTCCAGGAACTGGCCGAACTGGGACAGGTAGCGCTTCGGCGGCCTGATGTGCCCGGACGCCTCCACCACCAGCGCGGTCACCCGGCCCTCGGGCACCCAGCGGTGGATCGTCCCGGTCGGGATCACCACGTAGTCGCCCTCGGCCACGTCGAGCGCGCCGTACGCCGACTCGAACCGGGCCCGGCCGCTCGCGATGTAGACGCACTCGTCGCCCATCGAGTCGCGGTACAGCTCGCTGGCCGCGTCCGTCGCCGCGTACGAGATGCGGACGTCGGAGTTGCCCGCGAGCAGCATGCGCCCGGAGACCAGGTCGCCGTCGGGCGTCAGGTCCCGGGTGCGGAAATGGCGCGGGGACAGCGGCAGGTTGGGCGTGAGCCCCGGCGCTCCCGCGTCCACGGCCTCGGCCTTGACGATGGCCGTCGGCGCATAGCGGTGATAGAGCAGCGAGGAGTCGGAGGAGAAGCCCTCCTCTCCCATGAGCTCCTCCTTGTACAGCCCGCCGTCGGGTGCGCGGAACTGCACGTGGCGCTTGCGCGGCACCTCCCCGACCATGCGGTAGTACGGCATGACACCTCCCATGCTCGTCCGTTTATCGGACGCGAGTGTCCTATATATGTACGACAATTCGCCATGCCGCCGGGAATGTCAAGCTGTGGGGCATGAGCGCAACCGCGGAGATCCACCTGTCCGTCTCGACCTGGCGGCAGCCGACGCCGGCGCCCGTGTCCCCCGCGCGTACGGCGTTGGTCCGGCGGGTGGCGGAACGCGTGCTGGCTCTCGGCGACGGGCGCCTGCGCGTCGGTGTGGACGGGCTCACGGCGGCCGGGAAGACGAGCTTCGGCCACGAGCTCGCCGAGCACCTCGCCGGAGCGGGACGCCAGGTGCTGCGGGCGAGCCTCGACGACTTCAAACGGCCGTGGCGCGACCGGCACCTGTACGACCGGGAGTCGGGCGAGGGGTACTACCGCAACGCCTACGACTACGACGCCGCGATCGCCCTGCTGCTCGAACCGGCGGGGCCGGACGGCTCGGGGGACGTGGCGCTGTGCTCCATCGACCCGCTCACGCAGGTGGACCACTCGTCGGTGCGTACGGCCGCCGCGCCCGGCGCGATCACGATCGTCGACGGGGTGTTCGCGTTCCGCCCGGAGATCGACGCGTACTGGGACCTGCGCGTCTGGATCGAGGTGTCTCCGGAGACCTCGGTGCGCCGTGGGGCCGAACGCGACCAGGACTGGGCCGGGTCGGAGGCGGAGGCGCTGCACCTGCACCGCTATCTGCCCGCCGAGCGCCTCTACATCGCCGAGGCCGATCCGCTGGCGCGCGCCGACGTGGCCGTGGACAACACGCTGTTCGGCGAACCGCGGCTGCTGAAGTGGTGACCGCCGCGCGAGGGCTCGGACGGGGCGGGCGTGAGTGGTGAACGTCAGCCCGGGGCGTGAGGCGTGAGGGTCGGCGCGGGGGCACGGACGGGGCGGTCGTGAGGCGTGAGGGTCAGCGCGAGGGCTCGGACAGGGCGGACGTGAGGCGATAGGCGGCCTCAAGGACCAGCGGGCCCACCTTGTCCGCGTCGAGGTCGGCGAAGCTGACCAGGCCCACGGACGCCTCCAGCCACGGCAGACCAGGGATCGGCGCGGCGATGCCCTGCGCTCCCTCCTGGAGATGTCCGCTGCTCGTGTGCAGCGGCGGCTCCGTACGGCCCTCGCGCAGCGCGAGCAGCGCCAGCCCGGCCGCGCCGCGCGTCAGCGGATGGCGGGAGCCCTCCCGATAGGCGACGTGGAAGTCGGTCCACGACGGCTCGACCACCGCGATCGCCAGGCCCTCGTCACCCTCGGCCACGGTCAGGTGGGCGGTCGCCCCGGCCTGCTCCGCGAGCGCGCGCAGCGCGGGCAGCGCCGTCGCCCGCAGCAGGGGGTGTACGGCCTGGGCCAGCACGAGCACCCCGAAACCCAGATGCACGCGGCCCTGCGCGTCCCGCCGGGCGAAACCCTCGGCCTGCAGGGTCGTCAGGAGCCGGTAGACGATCGGCCGGCTCAGGCCGAGCTCCTGGGCGAGCTCGGTCGGCGTGCGGCCCCGGTCCGCGTCGGCGAGCAGCCGCAACAGCCGTAAACCTCGTTCGAGTGTCTGCGCCGATTCGGCCGCCATCATGTCTCCGATTATCGCCGCACAGGTGCCTCTGTAGACGGAGCCCGCATTCGACGTAGCCTACGTCGGATGCACGTGTCGGTCCGCGATCAAGGAGCGGTGGATGAAGTCGGCGATCGTCGTGGGGGCGGGGATCTGGGGGGCGTCGTTGGCGCTGCGGCTGGCCGACGAGGGCTGGCGCGTGACGCTTGTCGAGCAGTACGCGCCGGGTCACGTTCGTCAGGCCAGCGCCGGGGAGACCCGCCTGCTGCGCTGCGCGCACGGCTCCGACGACTGGTATCCCCGACTGGCCTGGCAGGCCCGCGACGCCTGGCGCGGGCTGGAGCAGCGGACCGGCGAGGAGCTGTTCGTCGAGTCGGGGCTGATGTGGTTCGCCCGTGACCCGGACGGCTGGGAGACGCGCAGCGCCCACGTTCTGGAGCGGCTCGACATCCCCTACGAGCTGCTCGACCCCGCCGAGGCGGCGCGGCGGTTCCCCGGCCTGCGGGGTGACGACCTCGCCTTCGTGCTGTGGGAGCCGAACGCCGGCGTGCTGCGGGCCCGGCGGGCGACGCAGGTCACCGCGCGCCTGGCCGCCGCCTCCGGCGTACGGCAGGTGCGGGCCCGGGCCGTGCCGTACGGACGAGGGGCCGGGGTCGTGGCGGACGGCGAGGTGCTGACGGCGGACCGCGTGGTGTGGGCGTGCGGCGCGTGGCTGCCGCGGCTGTTTCCGCTCGAGGTGGGGCACATCGAGGTGACGCGGCAGGACACCTACCATTTCGGGGTGCCCAGGGACTGGACCACGCCGCCGCTGCCCGCGTTCTGCGACTACGACCTGTCGGCGTACGGGCACGGCGACCTGGACGGCATGGGAATGAAGATCACCGGCGACGCCGAGGGCGAGCCGTACGACCCGGAGAGCGGCGGCAGGCGGGTGCTGCGGCACACCGAGGAACAGGCCCGCGCCTACCTGGCCAGGCGGTTCCCCTCGCTGGTGGGCGCGCCGGTGGTGTTCAGCCAGGTATGCCAGTATTCGCTGACCAGGGACGCCGAATGGATCATCGCCGAGATCGACGACGGCGTCTGGCTGCTCGGCGGCGACTCCGGGCACGGGTTCAAGCACGCCCCGGTCCTGGCCGGATATGTCGCGGAGATCCTCGACGGCACGCGGGAGCCGGAGGCGCGGTTCGGCCTGCACGAGCGGCAGGCCACCCGGGGCCTGCGCACGAGCGGCGGCACCCTGTCCTGAACGCCGGGTCGTGGGCGCCGTCGTGAACGCCGGGTCGTGAAGGCCGGGTCCCGAATGCTGGGGCCTAAACGCCGGGTCGTGGGCGCCGTCGTGAACGCCGAGTCCTGAATGCCGGGTTGTGAACGCCGAGTCCTGAACGCCGGGGTCTGAAGCCGGGTCCTATGCGCCGGGCGGGTTATGGCGGGCCTGGCGGGCGCGCAGGACGATCTCCAGCTCGAACCGGACGTCGGGGTCGGCGAGCGCGTCGCCGTACAACTGCTCGATCTGGCGCAGGCGATAGCGCACGGTCTGCGGGTGGACGTGGAGCGCGGCGGCGACCTCGGCGACGCCCCGGCCGTGGCGCAGCCAGGCGAGCAGGGTCTCGGCCAGGCGGTCCTGCTGCGTCTGGCGCAGGTGGGCGAGGGGCGCGAGGCGCACCTCCGTGAGGGCGGCAACGAGGTCCTCGTCCTTGAAGACGACCAGCGTGGCCATGTGGTCGGCGCAGCGCAGCAGTCCTCGGCTGGGCAGGATGCCGCGGGTGCCGAGGTCGAGGGCCTCCCTGGCCCAGCCGAGCGAGTTCGCGGCGGCGGCGAGCGGCACGGCGGGGCCGATCGCCGCCCGCCAGCCGCGCAGCGCCTTCTCCAGCGCCTGCACCTGCCCGGGGCCGCCAGGGTCCGGCACCACGAGACACGGGACGTTGCGGTCGAGCCCGGTCAGCACGTCGGGCGGCAGCACCGGCAGGGGAGAACCGCCGTCGCGCTCCTCCAGGGCCACTCCGGCGACCGTGCGGGGGAGCCGCCAGCCGACCGCCCTCGCCAGGTCGGCGACGGCCTCCGGCGAGGCCGCCGGACGGGTGAGCACCAGGTCGAGCAGCCGCCGGCGGCGGCGCTCCATCTCGCCCGCCGCGTGCGCCCGCGCCTCGGCGAAGCCCGCCGCGGCCGCGTCGGCGAGCTGGTCGAGGTAGACGAAGATGGCCTCGCCCAGGTCGTACAGCGTGCGCGGATCGAGGCCGAGCCGCTCGGACTCCTCGGTGAGCCGCCGCCATGCGACCCGCGCGCCCAGCCGCATGGCGGTCTGGAAGGGTTCGAGGTCGCGTCCTTCGGCGGCCTCGCCCCTGCCGATCGTCCGGAAGATCTCGGGGTCCCACGGCGCACGCGGGTTCTCGATGCGTTCGAGGAACCCCTGCAGCGCCTGGTTGACGGCCAGCCGCAGGACCTTGATGTAGACCTCGTCCTCCGGGCGGGCGTATTCGGGCACCCGTCGCTGGATCTCCGCGATCACCTGGTCCGCGACCTCGCCGACGTGGGGACGCAGCAGCCTCGCGACGCCCGCCGGCACCGCGCCCCAGAACTCGTCGTGGCCTTTCAGCGCCCGCTCAACGCCCGCTCGAACGTCGGCTCGAACGCCCGCTCGAACGCCGGCTCGAACGCCGGCTCAACGCAGCTCACTGCTCTTCACCGCTGCTCGACGCCGCTTGCTGCTCTTCACCGCTGCTCAGCGCTGGTGGCTGCTCAGCCAGGCGCCGAACTCTTCCAGGTTGATCAGGCCGTCGCGGTCGGCGTCGACCCGGTCGATCGCGCCCTGCGCCCCCTGCGGCGTCAGCGGCCGGCCGAGCACCTCCATCAGGCGTACGAGCTCCTCGGCGGAGATCCGCCCGTCCCCGTCGGCGTCGATAAGTTGAAAAGTCGCCGCATATTCGCTCATGCCGTCCTCCTCCGGGATCGCGATCAGCACCCTAGCTGAAAGCACGCTGCTGCCCCCAGGGATCGCGGTCAAGCCGCGGGACGCGATTTTGTCGGTGGCGGGTGCCAGCATGTCGTCTCATGACGAGCAGCCTGGAGGGGAAGGTCGCACTGGTGGCCGGGGCGACCCGGGGCGCGGGACGCGGCATCGCGGTCGAGCTGGGCGCGGCGGGTGCGACGGTCTACGTGACCGGCCGCAGCACGCGCGAGCGGCGCTCGGAGATGAACCGGCCGGAGACGATCGAGGAGACGGCGGAGCTGGTGACCGCCGCCGGCGGGCGGGGGATCGCCGTGCCGGTCGACCACCTCGACCGCGAGCAGGTGCGGGCCCTCGTGGCGCGGATCGACGCCGAGCAGGGCGGGCTCGACGTGCTGGTCAACGACATCTGGGGCGGCGAGCTGCTGTTCAGCTGGAGCGACCGGCTCTGGGAGCACTCGCTCGACGACGGCCTGCGCATTCTGCGGCTGGCGATCGACACGCACATCATCACCAGCCATTACGCGCTGCCGCTGCTGATCCGCAGGCCGGGTGGTCTGGTGGTCGAGGTCACCGACGGCACGGCGGAATACAACGCCGCCAACTATCGCGTCTCGTTCTTCTACGACCTCGCGAAG
This sequence comes from Microbispora sp. CL1-1, assembly GCF_012034195.1. Taxonomy (NCBI): domain Bacteria; kingdom Bacillati; phylum Actinomycetota; class Actinomycetes; order Streptosporangiales; family Streptosporangiaceae; genus Microbispora; species Microbispora sp. CL1-1. Next base: position 49,172 of record NZ_JAATEK010000046.1, on the reverse strand, counting down.
ACGTCCGTCAACCGCATGGCGTTCGCCCAGGCCAAGGAGCTGGCGCCGTACGGCGCGACCGCGGTGTCGCTCACGCCGGGCTGGCTGCGCTCGGAGCTCATGCTGGAACACTTCGGCGTGACCGAGGCCAACTGGCGGGACGCGCTGGCCAAGGTGCCGCACTTCGCCATCTCCGAGACCCCGGCCTTCGTGGGACGCGCGGTCGCGGCGCTGGCCGCCGACCCGGAGGTGAGCCGCTGGAACGGGCAGTCGCTGTCCAGCGGTCAACTGGCCCAGGTGTACGGCTTCACCGACGTGGACGGCAGCCGCCCCGACTGCTGGCGCTACATGGTGGAGGTCCAGGACCCCGGCCGCCCCGCCGACGTCACCGGCTACCGATGACGGAGCCGGTGCGGGCTCCGGGGCCCGGGGTGGCTGTCGCTGTGGCGCCGGTTTCCGGACGGGCTCGTCCTCGCGGTCCGGCCCGGCGGCTCCACGCGCTTTCCGGGCGGCGCGGTGTTTCCGGGCGGCGCGGTGTTTCCGGGCGGCGCGGTGTTTCCGGGCGGCGCGGCACCGGCCGGAGCCTCCGGTCCACGCGAGGTCCTGCTCGGCCGGCCGGGTGAAAATGCGTGTCCCCCGGGCACGCGAAAGTGGGGCACCGGAGAACATCGGATGTATGTGCCTGCCGGCCCGGGCTGCCGCGCCGGAAGACGGCCTGCCGGGCGGTCGGCACGCCGAGGATGGTCCGGCGGGCGGTTTGCCGCCGCTGGGGATGGCCTGTCGGGCGGGCCACTCGCGCCGGGGGCGGAATGCCGGGCCGGGCCGCCGGCTTGAGGGCGGCCCGGGGTGATCGGGGTCAGGCGGTCGTGCAGGCGGGCGTGGGGGCCGAGTTCGCGGAGTTCCAGGAGGCGATGAAGCCGAAGGTGGTGCTCGCGCCTGCGCCGAGCGAGCCGTTCCAGCTCTCGTTCTTCACGGTCACGCTCGCCCCGCTCTGGGTGGCCTTGCCGCCCCACGCCTGGGTGATCTGCTGCCCGTCGGCGTAGGTCCAGGTCACGGTCCAGGCGCTGACGGAAGAGGCGCCGGTGTTGTTGACCGTGACCTCACCCTGGAAACCGCCGCCCCACTGGTTGACGATCTTGTAGGTCGCGCCGCAGCCCGAGGAGCCGGACGACGGCGACGGGGACGGCGAGGGTGACGGGGACGGGGACGGCGACCGGGTCGGTGAGGGTGACGGGGACGGCGACCGGGTCGGTGAGGGTGACGGGGACGGCGACCGGGTCGGTGAGGGTGACGGGGACGGCGACCGGGTCGGCGAGGGGCTGGGTGACGGCGTGGCCCCGCTGAGCAGTGCCGCCAGCGCCGGATACCACGTGTCCGCCATCTTCTGGTTGCCGCTGTCGTTGGGGTGCACGCCGTCATAGGTGTCCGTGCTCGTGCTGAAGCCGGTCCACTGGTCGACGACCACGATCGGGGAGGCCGCCGTGGTCTTCGAAGCGGCCCAGCCCGGGATCGCGTTGTTCAGGGCGACGGTCCGCTGCGCGCACTCGGGGCAGGTGCTCGGGTTCATCGGGATGATCTCGGCGACCAGGATCTTCATGTTCGGGTTGCTCGCCCGCATCTGGTCCACGAGCTTGCTGTAGGCCGCGAGGATCGTGTCGGTGGACCTGTTGCTCCACACGTCGTTCGTGCCGAAGTGCATCATCACGATGTCGGGACGGGTCGCCGAGAGCCAGCCCGGGAGCTGGTTCTGGTCGGCGACGTTCGTGACGAGGGCACCGCCGTGGCCCTCGTTGTCACCGTCGTACGGCACGCCGCATCCCTGGGCGGGCAGCGTCCCGACCATGTCGATGTTGGTGAAACCGCCGTTCTGCAGCTTGTTCCACAACAGGGCCCGCCAGCAGCCGGGCGACCCGGTGATCGAGTCGCCCAGGGGCATGATCCGCACCGGCGCCGCCTCGGCGGGCCGGGCGACGAGCAACCCGAGCACCACGAGCAGGGCCGCCACCACCGCATTTCTCTTCGACATCGCGTCTCTCCCTCGTCCTGTCCGGCGCGATGGTAGAAAGCGCTCGGTCGCCCGCCCTAGAGGCGAGATGCGGCAAAAGCCCTGACCAGCGGCTATGTATGTACGGTTCATCCGATGACTTGCCCGCAGACGGTCGTGTCCCGGCGGCCGGCCGGGTCCCATCGGGCACGTGAGACACAGCCGCCCCGGCTTCACCGCCTGCGGCGATGCCGGGTTCCACCTCGCCGTACGACCGAATATGCTGCACGTCGGTCTACTTTTCGCACGTCACCGAGAGGATTCGGTCCCCATGTACAAGGAGTTCCTCGGCGAGGTCGTGGTGTGGCTGATTCCCATCGTCATCCTCGTGGGCATCGCGCTGCTGGTGACCAGCCACGCCTGACGACACGTCCTGAAGAAGGGCCGGGCCATAAGGCCCGGTCCTTCCCTCATTTAGGCCCCGGAAAACCTCTCACACGTCACTTTGGGGCAAAGTGCGCCATCGCCGCATCTCCCGCCCCATAGGACAAAAGTGTCACTCCCCTGCAATCTTGATCAAATGGAGTGGATCATGTGATACTTCGCGGGCGGTGTGATCGTCAGGTGGGGAGCAAGTCGGAATGCCGATCGATGTTGACGTGAACGCGGTCCGACAACCGAGAACTCTTCCGCTCCGGCAGGTGCTTCCCGCGATCCTCCGTGATCCGGTGAGCGCTGTCCTCCAGATCGGCCGGGAGTCCGGCGGCGACGTCGTCAGGGTGAACCTCGGCCCCTTCCGGCCTTACCTGATCACGCATCCAGATCACCTGCAGCACGTCCTGCGCGGCAACTCCGCCAACTATCGGCGTGACGGCGTCCTCTGGAAGCCGTTGCACCGGCTGTTCGGGGAGAGCGTCATGGCCGACGGCCCCGCTTGGGAGGAGAGCCGCAGGGTTCTGCAGCCCGTGTTCACGGCGAAGAACGTCGAGGCGCTCGCCGCCCGCATGGCGGAGGCGGCCGGCGAAGGGATCGACGAGCTCGCCGCACCGGCCCGGTCGGGCCTGCCGATCGACGTCCCGTCGGCGATGGCGCGGATCGTCAACAGGGTCGTGATGCGGATCTTCTTCGGCGACAAGATCAGCATGGCGGACGCCCAGCGGCTCGCCCCGGCGTTCGACGCGGTCGGCACGTCCGTCATATTCCGCTACCTGCTGCCGTTCGTCCCCTATCGCGTCCCGCTACCCGGAGACCGCGCCTTCGGGAACGCCGTGCGGACGATCGACGACGTCGTGATCCCGCTCGTGGACCGGCACAAGGACAAGCCTGGGGACGGCGACGACATCGTCTCCGTCCTGTGCCGGGCCGCGGGCTCGGCGGGCGGCGGGCCGGACGCCGCCCGGTGGGTGCGCGACAACCTGGTCGCCATGCTGGCCACCGCCACCGAGACCACGGCGGGTGCGCTCACCTGGCTGTGGCCCCTGCTGCAGGCGCATCCCGAGGTGGCCGCGAGCTTGCGGCAGGAGATCGGCCACGTGGTCGGCGACGGTCCCGTACGGCCCGCCCACCTGGCGGCCCTGCCGTACACGAAGCAGGTCGTGCAGGAACTGCTGCGGTTGTTCCCTGTGGGCTGGCTGTTCCCACGGATGGTCGTCGAGCCGGAGGTCCTCGGCGGAGTGCTGCTCAAGAAGGGCGAGACGATCGTCATCAGCCCCTTCATCACCCACCGCATGGAGGCGTTCTGGGAGCGGCCGGAGGAGTTCGATCCCGGCCGCTTCTCCGGGCGCCGGTCATCGGGCCGGCACAGGTACGCGTACTTCCCGTTCGGCGGAGGCCCTCATCAGTGTCTCGGTATGCACGTCTTCATGCTGGAGGCCCAACTGATCATCGCCGGCATCCTCAGCCGCTTCGACCTGCTCTCCTGCACCCCGGAGGTGGCCACGCCCCAGATGGGAGCCTCGCTGCGGCCACGCCAGCGGGTCGAGATCACCCTGCGCCCCCTTCCTCGCACCTGATCGGGACCTCACACATGAAGAAGCTGACAGGAGACGAGCTCCGGGCGGCACGGGAGTGCGGTGCCGCCGCGGCCGTGTCCGCCGAGCTCACGCGGGATCTGCGCGAGTGCCGGGACGCCCACCCCGGTCTCTTCCCCGCGCGGCCGTTCGACTCGGCGCTGTTCAGCGCGGTCGCGCAGGCGAACGCGTTCGGCGCGCCGTGGGCGAGCGCCGACCGGCTGCGCATCGCGAGCCGTACGGCGCTGTGGATCTTCGCGCTCGACTGGCTGCTCGACTACAAGGCGACGTCACGGGACGAGGTGGACCTTCTCGTCCGCGGCTGCCTGGCGGTGGCGGACGGCTCCCCGCCGCCGCAGGACTTCCCCCTGGGCCGCTTCCTCGCCGAGATCCGGGACGAGCTCGCGGCGGGGCCCGCGTTCGCCGGCCGTGAGGCCGTCTGGCGGGAGGAACTGCGGCGGATGCTGTCGGCCATGGCCCGGGAGTGGGAGTGGAAGACGGCCGCCCGCGAGGGGACGCCGCTGCCGACCCTGGACGAGTATCTCGACAACGCGGACAACTTCGGCTCGTCCTTCGTCAACGTGTCCCACTGGATCCGGGGCGCGGATCCGGCCGCGCTGGGCCGGCTCGACGAGCTCAGGGCCGCGAGCGGCCAGGTGCAGCGCGTTCTCCGCCTGCTCAACGACCTCGCCACGTACGAGCGGGACCTCGCCTGGGGCGATCTCAACGCGCGGATGCTCTGCTCGGGCCGGGAGGAGATCGCCGAACTCGTCGGCGTCCTGGTCGACGGGTGCGGCGAGCTCCTGGAGCCGCTGCGCGACGTCTGCCCGGACGAGGTGGTCTATCTGGAAAGGCAGATCGGGTACAGCATGGGCTTCTACGGGATCACCGACTACTGGGGTGGGCTGTGAGCGTCGGCGGCCTGACCTATCCCAAGGCGATCGACGTGGCGGCCGCGGCCGCCGAGCTGGTAACCGATCTCATGGTCCGGCCATGGGGCACGGTCTCCCCTTCGGTGTACGAGACCGGGCGGCTGGTGAGCCTGGCGCCGTGGCTGGTGGGCCATGCGGAGCGGGTGCGGTTCCTGGTGGACTGCCAGCGGCCCGACGGATCCTGGGGCGGGCCGGAGGGATACTCCCTCGTCCCGACGCTGAGCGCGACCGAAGCGCTCCTGTGCGCGCTGACGCGGGGAGAGCCCGATGACGAGAAGCTCGCGACGGCCGCCGGCCGAGGGCTGGACTATCTGCTCGGCTGGCCGCCGCAGGGCACCGCGCCGATGTTCCCCGACATGCCGGCGATCGAGCTGATCGTGCCCGCGCTGGTCGAGCTGGTCAACGCGCACCTCGACACGCTGGCCGAACGGGACGTGCCGCGGCTCGCCGGGCGTCCGAGGCTGCGGCTGCCCGCGGGCATGAACGACCGCGTGCTCGCCGCGGTCAGGTCAAGGGTCGGCTCCGGCGCGGAACTGCCACAGAAGCTCATGCACGCGCTGGAGGTGGCCGGTGCCGCCGCCCATGGGGCCCCGGGCGTCCAGCCGACCTCGATCGGCACCGTCGGCGCATCTCCGGCCGCCACCGCCGCCTGGCTCGGCGGCCGTGCGCTGCCGGATCACGGCACCGCGGCCCGGCGGCACCTGGAGGCGGTCGCCCGGCGGTACGGCGGGCCGGTCCCCGTGGGCCTGCCGATCACGGTCTTCGAGCGCGGCTGGGTGCTGAGCTGGCTCGCCCGTGCGGGGATCCCCTTCGACGTGCCGCCGGAGATGCTGGCGGACCTGCGGGCCGCGATCCAGCCGGTCGGCACGCCCGCCGGAGCCGGTCTGCCGCCGGACGCCGACACCACGTCGGTCGCGCTGTACGCCCTCGCGCTCCTCGGCATGCCGTTCGAGCCGGGCAGCCTGTGGGCCTTCCGCACCGACACCCATTTCTGCACCTGGCAGGGGGAGGAGGGGGCGTCGGTCAGTGTGAACGCTCACGTGCTCGACGCCCTCGGAGAGTACGCGAAGGTACGGCCGGAGGCCGCCGGGCGCTACCGGCCCGACATGGACGCGATCGGGGCCTGGCTCTGCGAGCGCCAGCAGCCGGAGGGGTGGTGGGACGACCGATGGCACGCCTCGCCCTACTACGCGACCGTGTCCTGCGCGCTGGCGCTGGACGCCTTCGGCGGCGCCGGCTGCGCGCCCTCCGTACGGCGGGCCGTGCGATGGGTGCTGGAGACCCAGCGGGCCGACGGATCCTGGGGTCGCTGGGGCGGCACCAGGGAAGAGACGGCCTACGCGATGCAACTGCTGCTGCTCACGGGGGAGGATGAGCTCGTCGCGGAGGCGGCCGCCAGGGGATACGACTACCTGCTCCGGGCGGGCGAGGCCGACGACCCGCCGTTGTGGCACGATAAGGATCTCTACCTGCCGGCGGCGGTGGTCAGAGCCGCGATCCTCGCGGCCCTGCACCTCGCACAGTCCAGTGGACTTGTTGTGGACAGGCACCGTCAAGTATGATCATCGGGTCGCTTGATCACGCTATATAGGCATACATTCGTACATTTGCCCCAAATGGCGTACATAATGCGGCCTTGAGCGATTTTCTGTCCATTGCTAAGGTGGCGGGGCGTGGCGCGGCTATAAATGTTGGGCGATGTCCGCCGCCCTAGCGATGAGCTTCTGGTTAATCGCCGGGAAACGCGCTATGACGGCTTTTCATATGTCGCTTGGTGGGTGTTATGCGCTTCCGCAACTCGCGCGTGCGGACCAAAGTCACGGCCCTGCTCGTGTCGCTTGCGGCACTGTGGATCTTCGCCGCCTGGGTGACCGTGCGGGACGGTCTCAACCTCGCGTGGGTGGCGGTCTACAACAGCAACGTCGCTCAGCCGAGCGAGTCGCTGCTGGTGGAGCTGCAGAAGGAGCGGCGCCTGACGGTGTCCCGCCTGGTGAGCCCGGTGCTGGTCTCGTCCGCCGACCTCTCCGCCCAGCGCTCCCGTACGGACGCCGCGGCCGGTGAGTTCCGCAGGCTGGCGAGCAGCGACACCCTCCGGTTCGCGGCGACCGACGAGCTGCGGAAAAGGATCGACCGCACGTTCCGGCAGCTCGACCAGCTCCGTTCGGTGCGGCACGCGGTGGACGCGCGCCAGGTGGACCGCGGCAAGGCCATCAGCGCCTACAACGGCCCCATCGACTCTCTTTTCCAGACCTACTATTCGCTCGCCACGCTGGACGACGACCAGCTCGCGAAAGACACGCGGACACTTATCAGCCTGAACTGGGCACGAGAACTTATATCGCGCGAAGATGCACTTTTGACCGGCGTCATCGCGGCGGGCAGGTTCGGCCAGGCGGAGGTCGCCCAGTTCACCCAGCTCGTCGGCGCCGAGCGCAACGTGATGGACCTGGCGAAGTCCGACCTGGAGGAGCCGCTTCCCGACGTCTACCAGCGTCTGCAGAAGAGCGCCGCGCTCAGCCAGCTCCACAGCCTGGAGGATCTGGTCGCGCAGCAGGGCCGGCCCGGTCTGCGCGCGCCCGTCGGCGGGGAGCAGTGGCAGTCCGCGTCCTCGGCCGCCCTGAACCAGTTGCACGACGTCGTCAGCGGCGCGGGCGAGACGATGGTCGATCGGGCGACGCCCGTCGCCGTCGGCGTCATCACCCGGCTGGTGCTGGCCGGTGTGCTCGGCCTCGTGGCGGTCATCGCGTCGATCATCCTGTCCATCACCACGGCCCGCGCCCTGGTGCGCCAGCTCGAGAAGCTGCGCGAGGCCGCGCTCGAACTGGCCAACGAACGGCTGCCCGGAGTGGTCGCCCGCCTCGCCCAGGGCGAGAAGGTCGACGTCAAGGCCGAGGCGCCGCCGCTCGAATTCGGGCCCGACGTCATCGGCCAGGTGGGCGCGGCGTTCAACACGGTGCAGGAGACGGCCATCCGCACCGCCGTCGAGGAGGCCCAGCTCCGGCAGAGCATCCGCGACATCCTGCTCAGCCTCGCCCGTCGTACGCAGTCGCTGGTGCACCGCCAGCTCACCCTGCTCGACGTGATGGAGCGGCGCGAGTCGGACCCGGCCGAGCTGAAGGACCTGTTCCGCATCGACCACCTCGCCACCCGCATGCGGCGCAACGCGGAGAACCTCATCGTCCTGTCCGGGGCGTCTCCCGCCCGCGCCTGGCGGCGCTCGGTGCCTATGGTCGACGTCGTACGCGGCGCGCTGGCCGAGGTCGAGGACTACACCCGCGTCACCGTGATGCCGATGGGAGAGACCGCGCTCCTCGGACGCGCGGTCGGCGACGTCATCCACCTGCTCGCCGAGCTGATCGAGAACGCCGTGTCGTTCTCCCCGCCGTACACGATGGTGCAGGTGGGCGGCCAGGTGGTGGCAAGCGGCTACGCGATCGAGATCGAGGACCGCGGCCTCGGGATGAGCGCCGAGGACCTCGAAGCGACCAACCAGCGGATCGCCGACCCGCCCGAGTTCAACCTCTCGAGCACCGCCCGGCTCGGCCTGTACGTCGTCAGCCGCCTGGCCGAGCGGCACGGGATCAAGGTCTCGCTCAAGGCGTCGCCTTACGGCGGCACGACCGCGGTCGTGCTGCTGCCGCGGGACCTCGTCATCGAGGGCGGGGAGGACCTGCCCGAGGAGGAGACCGAGTCCGGCCTCCCGCGCCGCGGGACCGGCTCCCGGAAGATCGCGCTTGTCGGCGCGCCCGAGGCGGTCTCCGCACCAGTTCAGGAGGTGGTTCCCGTGCCGAGGGCTCCCGAGCCGCCCAGGCCTCTGCAGAGCGTCCCACCACCGCCCGGCGACGCCGATCCGGATCCCGACAGGCCCGCGCCCTCGGCCGGGTTCACCCCATCGGGCCTGCCCTTCCGGGTGCCGCAGGCCAACCTCGCCCCCGCGCTCGCCGAGGAGTCGAGGAACGGCGACGAGGCGGACGACGAGGAAGATCGCTCGCCGGAGGACATCCGTAAGATCATGGGCTCGTTCCAGTCGGGAACGAGGCGCGGCAGATCCGAGGCCGCGAAGCTGCTGGGTGACGAGGAGGACAACCTGTGACGCAGAAGACCGGGGCCTCCGCGGACCTCGCGTGGCTGCTGGACGATCTTGTAGCACGGGTCCGCGAGGTCGAGCACGGCATCGTGCTGTCCACCGACGGGCTGCTGCTGGCCGGCTCGCAGGGGCTTCGCACGGAGGACGCCGAGCACCTGTCGGCCGTCGCCTCCGGGCTGCAGAGCCTGGCGCGCGGCGTCGGCGAGCGCTTCCAGGGCGGATCCGTACGGCAGACCATCGTCGAGATGAAGTCGGCCTACCTGCTCGTGACCGTGGCGGGCCAGGGCGCCTGCCTGGCCGTGCTCTGCTCGGGTGACGCCGACGTCGGCCTGGTCGCGTACGAGATGGCGATGCTCGTCGCGCGCGTCGGGCAGTACCTCACCTCGCCCGCGCGGACGACGATCGACCGGACGACGGGGAGAGAGGTCCGCCTGTGAACTCCGAGTGGAGCCCGGACGAGGACCGTTTACTCGACGCGCCGACCATCCGGCCGTACGTGATCGCGCGGGGCCGTACGGAGGCGCAGGACCGCTTCGACCTCATCTCGCTCGCCGTGACGGTCCGTCCCACCACGGGGACCGAGATCGGGCTGGACCCCGAGCACCAGGCGATCGTGCGGCTGTGCCGCAGGCCGCTGTCGGTCGCGGAGATCGCGGCCCATCTCGACCTGCCGGCCGGGATCGTCCGGGTCCTCCTCGGCGACCTGTTCGACCGGGGCTACGTGGCCGTGCAGCAACCCCAACCGGAGATGGACGTGCTCGACGAGCGGATGTACAAGGCGGTGCTCGATGGCCTTCGCGCGCTCTGATTCCGGGACGACCCCGCCGAAGATGCCCACGGCGATCAAACTGCTGATCGCCGGCGGCTTCGGGGTGGGCAAGACCACGATGGTCGGCGCGGTGTCGGAGATCCGGCCGCTGCGCACGGAGGAGACGCTGACCGACCGCAGCGTCGGCGTGGACGACCTGTCCGGGGTCGAGGCGAAGGCGACCACGACGGTCGCCATGGACTTCGGCCGCATCAGCATCGGGCAGGACTTCGTCCTCTATCTCTTCGGCACCCCCGGCCAGGAGCGGTTCTGGTTCGTCTGGGACGAGCTCGCCCGGGGGGCGCTCGGCGCGGTCGTGCTGGCCGACACCCGCAGGCTCGCCGACTGCTTCCCCTCAGTGGACTACTTCGAGCGCCGCGGCACGCCGTTCGTCGTCGCGGTCAACTGTTTCGAGGGCGCTCCGGTCTTCGAGCTGGACGAGGTCAAGCTCGCGCTCAACCTCAGCCAGGACGTGCCGATCATGCTGTGCGACGCGCGCAAGCGGGAATCGGGCAAGGAAGTCCTGATCGAGCTCGTCAAGCACGCGTACGGCAAGCGGCCGACCGCCGCCGCCCGCTGACGCTTTCGCCGGCTCCTCACCCGGGGACGTCCGGGTTCTTCGGCATGCGCGGCGTTCGACCCCTTGCATGCGATTTACGTTTCGTGGCATGGTGACGTTTCCCTACCACGGTTCTCACGCGTCCCGCGTACGAGCAGGACGGTCGACGGGTTCCGGCTGTCCGTAAATGCCGCCTGGTTGATCCCTATTCATCCCTTTTGGGCTGCGTCGATCGGCCGTACTTTCGTTCGCCCCCGACCGTGCGTAACAGGTGCACAACAGCCGTTGATATGTACCTAACCCCGCTGTAACGTCTGCCCCATCGCAGAAACTATCGGGCGACTGCCGAAAGTTTCGGTCGGAATCCAGAAGGGAAACCACCGTGAAGTTGAGTCGGCGAGGTGCGGCGCTCCTGGCGGCGTCGGCACTGGTCCTCGGGGGATGTGGTAGTTCGGGGGATGACGCCGCCGGAGAGGGCAAGAGCTCGGCCGGCGGCAAGGTGACCGTCGAGTTTTGGAACATCTGGACCACGGATCCCCTGAAGAGCTACGGCGCTCAGGCGATCAAGGACTTCCAGGCCTCGCACCCGAACATCACCATCAAGAGCGTTCCCTACGAGAACGAGGCGTTCAAGGCGAAGCTGACGACGCTCACGCAGTCGGGCAAGGCGCCGGACATCTTCCAGACCTGGGGTGGCGGCGTGCTCGCCCAGCAGGTCGACGCGGGCCTGGTGAGGGACCTGAGCACCGAGGCAGGTGACTGGCTCGGCACCTTCACGGACGCCGCGCTGTCGGCCTACCAGGTCGAGGGCAAGACCTACGCCATCCCCGACGACATCGGCATGGTGGGCTTCTGGTACAACAAGGCGCTCTTCAAGAAGGCCGGGATCGCCGAGCCTCCGGCGACCTGGTCGCAGCTCCTCGAGGACGTCAAGAAGCTGAAGTCGGCCGGGATCACCCCGATCGCGCTCGCCGGCAAGGACAAGTGGCCGGGTCACTACTACTGGGCCTACCTCGCAATGCGGATCGGCGGCCTTGACGCCCTCAAGCAGGCCGGTGACAGCAAGGACTTCACGGGTCCGGCGTTCGTGCAGGCGGGGCAGAAGCTCAAGGAACTGGCCGACCTCCAGCCGTTCCAGAAGGGTTACCTCGGCGCGACGTACGGCGACCCGGGCGGTCAGGCCGCGACCATGGGCGACGGCAAGGCCGCGATGGAGCTGATGGGCCAGTGGGCGCCCGCGGTCCAGAACGACGCCGGCAAGGGCCTGGGCGACGACCTCGGCTTCTTCCCCTTCCCGGCGGTCGAGGGCGGCCAGGGCGCGGTCACCGACGCGTTCGGCGGCGGCGGCGGCTTCGCGATCGGTGCCGACGCTCCGGCGGAGGCGGTCGAGTTCCTGAAGTTCCTCACCGAGAGCACCGAGCACCGCAAGGCCGTCGCGACCGGCGGCTTGCTCCCGGTGCTGAAGGGCGAGGAGGACGCGGTCACCGACCCGAACCTCAGCGTGGTCGCCAAGAACCTCGCCACCGCCACCGGCTTCCAGCTCTACCTCGACCAGGCGTTCCCGCCGGCCGTCGGCCAGGAGGTCAACGACTCCGTGGCCGAGCTGATCGCCGGCACCAAGACGCCGGAGCAGGTGGCGCAGGCCATCACGGAAACGGCGAAGTCGGAGTAACTGTCGCGTGAAGACGACGAGACCCCGGAGCCTCAGGCTCCGGGGGTTCACCACTGTCCTTCTGTTCCTGCTTCCCGCGCTTGTGCTCTTCTTCGGGCTCGTCGTGGCCCCGATCCTGCTCGCCTTCTACGCGAGCGTGTTCAAGTGGAACGGCATGCGCGGGCTGCCGACGGACTTCATCGGCCTGGCGAACTTCACCAAGCTGCTGGCCGACGAGGTCTTCCTCGGGGACCTGTGGCGCGGGCTCCTGCTGATCATCCTGTCGCTGGTGATCCAGCTTCCCCTCTCGCTGGGCACCGCCATGCTGCTCAACCAGAGGATCCGCGGCCGGGCGTTCTTCCGCCTGCTGTTCTTCGCCCCGTACGTGCTGTCCGAGGCGATCACCGCGGTCCTCTTCATGATGATCCTGTCGCCCACCGAGGGCCTGGCCAACTACATCCTCGGCTGGTTCGGCATCGACCCCCTCGACTGGTTCGCCGACCCGTCGTCGGTCATGATGTCGGTGTTCATCGTCATGACCTGGAAGTACTTCGGCTTCCACATGATCTTGTACATCGCCGGCCGTCAGGGCATCCCGAGGGAGCTCACCGAGGCCGCGCAGATCGACGGCGCGACGGGGTGGAAGGTCTTCCGCTACGTCACGCTGCCGCTGCTCGGGCCCACGATCCGCATCAGTGTGTTCCTGTCGGTCATCGGTGCGATCCAGCTCTTCGACCTGGTCTGGATCATCACCGGCGGAGGCCCCTCGCACTCCTCCGAGACCATGGCCGTCACGATGTTCCAGTTCGGCTTCAAACGCTTCCAGGTCGGCTACGCGAGCGCGATCAGCGTGGTGATGTTCCTCATCAGCCTCGTGTTCGCGGTGTTCTACCAGAGATACGTCATGCGCCGCGACCTCGAAGGAGCGAGCACCGTGCTGAGGGACCAGCGATGAGCGCCAACCGTCACAAGCAGTCGCCGACGTCGGGCGGTCTGCTGCGCAGCCTGTCCCTGCACACCATCGTCGTGATCACGGCGCTGTTCGTCGGCATCCCGCTGGTGTACGGCGTGCTCGGCGGGTTCAAGACCACCGCCCAGTTGTCGAGCAACCCGATCGGTCTGCCCAGCCCCTGGGTGCCGGAAAACTACACCAGCGTGCTCGCCTCGTCGTCGTTCTGGCAGATGCTCTGGAACAGCACCTACATCGCCGTGCTGACCACGCTCGTGGTCGTCGCGGTGTCCGCGCTGGCGGCCTTCGTGTTCGCGCGCTTCGCCTTCCGGGGGCGTGAGGCGCTGTTCACGATGTTCGCCGCCGGGCTGATGTTCCCGTTCGCGGTGGCGATCCTGCCGCTGTTCGTGCTGCTGCGGATGTTCGGGCTGCTCGACAACCCGCTCGGCGTGATCCTCCCGCAGGCCGCCTTCGGCATGCCGATGACGATCATCATCCTGCGCGGCTTCTTCCGGGCCATCCCGGGAGAGATCGAGGAGGCGGCGATCCTCGACGGGTGCTCCCCGTTCGGGTTCTTCTGGCGGATCCTGCTGCCGATGGCCCGGCCCGCGATCGCCACGGTCTCCGTGCTCGCGGTCGTGAACAGCTGGAACCAGTTCATGCTGCCGCTCGTGGTGTTCAGCGACGACAGCCTGTTCACCATCCCGCTGGGCGTCCAGCAGTTCCAGGGGCAGTACGCCACGGACGTCGCACGGGTCATGGCCTACATCGTGGTCGCGATGCTGCCCGCCCTCGGCTTCTACGCCGTGGCCGAGCGCCAGCTCGTCAGCGGCCTGACCGCGGGGGCCATCAAGGGCTGACCCGAGCGGACAGCCGTACGGGGTGGGCGGACGTCGCGATCCCCCTGCACGCGCCCTATGGTGATCGGGACATAGGGCGAAACCGCAGGGGGAGACCGATGGCGGAACCGATCGTCCGCCCCGCCGCCGGAGCCGACATGGCCGGCGTACGTGCCGTCGCCGGCCACTTCGGCCTCCTGGATCTGTGGCCGGAGCGGCCGGACTTCGTGGACGCGGAACGCGAGTTCGGCGAGGTGCTCGTCGGCGAGGTGGACGGCACGATCGCGGGGTTCGGCGGCACGCTGCGCCGGGGGACGGTCACGCACCTCGGAGACCTTTTCGTCCTGCCCGGCCACCAGTCGTCGAGGCTGGGCCGCACGATCCTGTCCCGCCTGCTGCCCGCCGGCACGCCCAAGGTCACCTTCGCGTCGGCCGACAGGAGGGCGCTCGCCCTCTACATCAGGCACGGGATGCGCCCGCGCTGCCCACTCTTCTACCTGACGCGCAGGCCGCCCGGCGACCAGGAGACGCCAGAGGATGCAGACTTTCCGGCGTCTGGGGTAGCTGACATGCGGGCGGCGGATGGCGGGGTGGCGCCGGGGGGTGCGGACTTTAGGGTGCCCGGGGCGGCGGATGTCGGGGTGGTGCCGGGGAATGCGGACCCTCAGATGCCCGGGGTAGCGAATGCGCGGACGGCGCCGGGAGATGCGGACGTCCACGCGGCGGCGGTCTTGGACGCCCATGTCTCCGGCGGCGACCGCACCTCGACCCTCACCTGGTACGCCGGGCTGCCCGGGGTGACCCTGCACGTCAGCGACTCGGGTTACGCGTTCGCCAGGACGGCCGGAGACCAGGTCGTCATCGGACCGGCCGGGGGCGCGACCCCGCAGGACTGCGCCGACATCGTGCTGGAGGCGGCGAACGCCCACCACCGCACCGCACCGATCCACGGGCCGGTTCATGGGCCGGACCACAAGCCGGTCCACGAGCCGGTGCATGCGCCGGGCTGTCTACCCGGCCCCGCGCCGGTCCACGGGCCGGTCCACGGGCCGGGCCGCATGCCGGGCCGCATGCCGATCCACGTGGCGGTGCCGGGCGCGCATCCGCTGCTCGCCCTGCTGCTGGAGGACGGCTGGCGCATCGGCGACATGGACACGCTGATGACCAGCGAGGACGTCATGCGGCTCGACTGCTACATCCCGCATCCCGATCTCGGCTGAAAGGCCGCGGCCCCCGTCCCCGGCCAGGGGGATACCGGGGAAGGGGGCAGCGCGGCTTCGCCGCGTCCGGCAAGTGCCGGCCGGCGCGTCCGGGGCTTGCTGGTCAGCGTGTTCCGGGCTTTCCGGACTGCGTATTCCGAGTCGGTCGGCTTGGCCGTGACATCCCGGGCCTGCCGGGGCGCGCGTCCGGGGCTTGCTGGTCAGCGTGTTCCGGGCTTTCCGGTCTGCGCATTTTGAGTCGGTCGGCTTGGCCGTGACATCCCGGGCCTGCCGGGCGGCGCGTCCCGGGCGTGCCGAGCGGCACGTCTCGGGCCTGCTGATTTGCGCATCCGGGGTCTCACGGCCCTGTCGTCACAGCTTGCGGAGGTAGCGGGCGGAGGCCCAGCCGGGGATGCCGTCGCCGGTGTCCACGGCCACCCAGCCGTGGGTGGCGTCACAGGCCCCGGGGATGTTCCCGTCGGCCCGCCGCAGTTTGCCGACACGGGCATGGTGGATGCCGGCACCCTCGCGGACGTTGAGGAAGCTTCCCTTGCGCACGTGCCGGAGGCGGTAGACGCACGAGAGCGATGGCCGCCCGCTCAGATCGAGCCGGTGGAGGTAGCGGGCGGCGGCGTAACCCGAGGTCCCGTCGGCGGTCTTCACCGCGATCCAGCCGCTGGTGGCGGTGCAGGCGCCGGAGAATCCTCCGTCGCCGGGCCGCAGCTTGGCGAGGGGGGTGTGGCGGATGCCGGCGCCGTCGCGGACGTTGAGGAAGCCTCCCTTGCGTACGCCCCTGAGCCGGTAGGTGCACACGAGACCGGGCCCCTGCTGGGCCAGGTGCACGACCTGCCCGTACGGCCCCGACGCGGTGGGATCACCGGGGCCGGGAGGCCGGACCGCCGCGGCCCCCGAGCCGGGATGCCCCCGGACGCCCGACGCCGGGTCGGTCGCGATCCTTGGTGTGAGGTGCCCCCCGGTGTCGGAACCGGCCGGTCCCGCGAGGGCCGGCGCGGGCCGGCCCGCGACGAGCCACCCCGTGGCGGCCAACGTCACCAGCGCGGGAACGATGCTCTTCGCCACTGTCACGATCTCTCCCTTCGGTCGGCATCGTCCACGCCCGGCCGGGGGGACCCGGGCCTGTTCTGCTCACCCGAAGTTCTGATCTGATTACCGTGCGTTTACACCTCGGTGGAATTCCCGTTGTGATTTTTTACTCGACGCCTTGGGAAAAAGGGTGATTCAGTCACCCGCCGTGCGCGCCGTGGAAGGGCGAGGTCACCCCCTGGTAGGCCAGGTGCAGCATCATGCCCAGGTCGGCGTGGCTCAGGTTGTGGCAGTGGTTCATCCACAGTCCCGGGTTGTCGGCGCGGAAGGCCACCTCCCATACCTCGCCGGGCCGTACGTCGAAGGTGTCGAGCCACAGGGGACTGCCGGTGACGGAGTGGCCGTTCCGCGAGAGCACGAGCACCCGATGGCCGTGGAGATGCCAGGGGTGGGTGTCCCGGCCGCGGTTGACCACGGTGAGCCGCACCAGGTCGCCATCCCTGACCACTTCCGTGGGGATGTTGGGGAAGGCGAGGCCGTTCACCGTGTGCGCGTACGCCGGCTTCCCGTTCGTCAGCGCGAGCCCCCGGTCGAGGACGAGCGTGAAGTCGCGGTCGAACCGGCTGCGGGACGTGTACGGCGTGGGCGCGGGGGTGCCATATCGGGTGAGGTCCAGCTCCGGCCAGTCCGCCGTCTGACTGTCGGCGGCGGGAACGGCTCCGGCGCCCGCCGCCGCGCTCAGCGCGGTCGTGGGGCTGTCGCCCTGTGTTGTTGTGGGGCTGTCGCCCTGTGCCGCCGTCGTGCTCGGGCTCTCCGTCGCGGCGCTCGCGTCCTGCGCTGTTGTGGGGCTGGTGCCTTCCGGGACGAGCCGTACGGAGTCGGCGCGGTCGTCGATCTTCAGGACGACGGGGTCCGGCGGCATCGTGAACGCGAGGTCATACCGGCCGCCCGCCGCGAGTCGCAGGCCGACCTTGGCGAGCGTGCCCGGCCCGTTCAGGTCCGTACCGTCCACCGCCACCAGCCGGTAGGGCGTGCCCGCCAGCGTGAACCGATGCGGCGTGTTGTCGGTGTTGATCAGGCGCAGCCGTACGGGCGTGCCGGGCGCGGCCTGCTTGACCAGGGACTGGTCGCGATCGCCCGTCACCAGCACGCCCCCGAGCGTGTGCACGGGCAGCGTGAGGTCCAGTCCTGTGGGCGCGGCTCCCTTCGGCGTGACGACGAGCGTGCCGTAGAGCCCCATGCGGACGCCGATGTCGGAGACCTCATGGGTGTGATACCAGTACGTCCCCACCTGCTCGGCGACGAAGCGGTAGACGAACTCCCCGCCGGGCGGCACGGCGTCCTGGGTGAGGCCGGGCACGCCGTCCTCGCCCGAGGGCACGTCATAGCCGTGCCAGTGGAGCGTCACGCCGGACGTGATGTCCGCGTTGCGCAGCCGCACCTCGATGAGGTCGCCCTGCTCGGCGGTGAGCGACGGCCCGGGGACCTGGCCGTTGAAGGTCCACGCCGACACCTTCCGTCCCGGAGACAGCGTGACGGTCGCCATGCGGGCCGTCAGGTCGAAGTGGCGTACGGCACCGCCCGGTGGAGGCGTGGCCGGGCCGCGCAGGTCGGTCACCGGACGAGGCGTCCCACCCGTGGCGGATCCTGCCGAGGCGGAGTGGCCGTGGGAGACGGGCTGCGCCCCCAGGTCCGTGGCCCCCATGTCCATGGCACCCAGGTCCGTGGCCCCCATGTCCATCGCACCCATGGCGGCGCCGCCTTCCGGGGCGGAGCCCTCCGCCGTGGCCGGCGCGGAAGGAAGGAACACGAGAGCGGCGCCGAGCACGGCGGCCACGACGGTTGCCGCCGTCGCGGACCGCAGCCCGGGCACGCGCGCGCTCATCGCTCTCCAGGTCCCCAGGACGGCCCCCGCGACTACGGCCAGGAGAAGGAGAGCGGTGCCCGGATCCGCCGGATATCCGATCAGGAAGGTCTGCACGATCCCGGCCGCCGCGGCGTACCCCGCGCCGAGCAGCGGCACCACGACCACGGGCGCTTTGACGGCGTCGCGCGACGCCGTGTCCGCCCGCCGGGCCGCCCGAAGCAGGCGCGGCCCGGCGAGCGCGGTGGCCACGAGACTCGCCGCGACGAGAAGTGGCAGCGCGAGGGTGATCTTCTCCTGCACGAACCACCAGCCGGCCCCGGCCAGGGCGAGGACGGACCAGACCCGGGCCAGGGACGCGACAAGAGCGACCGCGAACAGGGCCGTGGCCGTCCTCGGACGACGGGCCGCGGCGGTCACGCCCGCGCCCACCCACGTCGCCGCGGTCAGCACCGAGACGAGCAGGTCGAGCGCCATGAGCAGGTCGGTCGTCATGATGCGCGAGCCGGACGGCCCTCCGCGGCGGCTTCCGACGAGGCGGGCCCGGCCGACATGAGCCGCCGTGCGTTACGGAACACCATGCCGCAGACGCCGAGGATGGCCATGCCGTTGATGGCGTGCAGACCGAGGATCGCCAGGGAGACCGGCGTCGTGTTGCCGGTGCTGTCGTCGAACAGGCCGCCCAGCGCGATGATCAGCGACTGCACGATGACGAGGCCGACGGGCAGGATGGTCAGCCCGATCTGGCGTCCCGGCGCCTTGGCGGCCGCCGCGGCGGCGGTGGCCACCAGTGACAGGATCGGGATGACCATCATGCCGTTCATGCTGTGCAGGCTGAACGAGGAGTCGTCCTGCGGCTTGTCGAACGCGCCGACGGCCGCGAGGTACATCTGGAGGACGGCGGCGGCGAGTAGCAGCCCCGCTAATGCCGTGTATACCTTTCGCATGTTTTTGCTCCCTTCGGTCGCGGGGGAATTCCGGAGTCACGGGGATCGTGTCCCACGCGGCCGGCGGTGTCGTCCCTCGTCGAGAGACACGTCGGCTACCGCCGGGGGAGTACGGGGACCCGGGCACCGTCCGTCCCCCGGGCGGTGTCTCGATCGTGCCGCCGGCGGGCCTCGGCGTCGTCGCACGCCGGGAGGCTCCCGGTGCTACCGCCGTCGCATCAGGGGCGTACGCCGCTACGACCGGGGGAGTACGGTCACCGCGGCCGGCCGGCGATGATGGCCGGGGTGATGGCGTCGGCGTGACAGTTCAGGGTCGTACGGCGCGGCCGATTCAGGGTTATGCGGTGCGGCCGGTCGTACACGCAGACATTGACGTCCACCGGCGTGATCCGGCCGTCCGACGACAGCCGGATCGGCTTCCTCGCGGCGCGGGTCGTCTTCGCCACCGGGGAGCCTCCGGTGTCCCGCTGGTTGTCGGGGCAGCCCCGCTGGTCGTCACGGCGTCCCGCTGACCCGAGGCGTCCTGCTGAATTGCCGGGGCGGTCCCGCTGATTCGAGGCGTCCTGCCGGTCGCGGAGGCGTCCGCTGGTCGTCTGGTCGTCAGGGTGTCCGGCTCTGGTGGCGGAGCAGGTCCTCCGCCTGCTCGACCACGTCGTCGACCGGGACGTCGGCCACCCACGACTCGTCGTGCGGGCACCGCGGCGGCCGCGCATCGTGGCCGTTCACGCCGCAGACCGGGCACCGCTCCGTCCAGGAGACCAGCGGCCGGTGGAGAGCCCGGCCGAAGGGCCCGGAGTTGATGAGATCGCCGCACCAGAAGATGCCGACTGTGGGCGTGCCGACCGCCGCGGCGAGGTGGCGGGGGCCGGTGTCGTTGGAGATGACCAGGTCGCAGCGCTCGTACAGGGCGGCGAGGCCGCCGATGCCGAGCGTGCCGACCGCCGTGACGGCGGGCCGCCGCATCGCCGCCGTGACCTCCTCGACCACCTCCCGCTCGCTCTCGACGCCCGTGATCACGACCGGGCGGCCGAGCCGGTCGGCCGCCTCCGCGAAGGCCCGCGCCGGCCAGCGCCGCCGGGGGTCGCTCGCCCCCGGATGCAGCGCCACCAGGCCGGGAGGCGGCTCGCCGTACACGCGGGCGAGCTCGGCGTGGTCGGCGTCGGTCACCGCGATGCTCGGCTCGTACGCCTCGGCCGTCCCGCCGACCAGCGCGGCCACCTCCAGGTAGCGCAGCGTCTCGTGCTGGTAGTGGACGTACGGCACCCACCGGTCGAGCCGTACGGCGTCCGGCGTGCACAGACCGGCCGTGACGCGGGCGCCGATCGCCTTGACGAAGGGGTTGGAGTGGCGCCCGCCGTCGTGGATCTGTACGGCCAGGTCGAACCGGTGCTCGCGCAGTTCCTTGAACAGCGTCTCCGGAGCCGGGTAGCCGCCGTCCGTCGTCGACACCCCGGAGATCGGGGGCAGGGCGATGACGTCGTCGACCGGCCCCGGCCTGCCGTCCAGGAACCGGGCGTGCCAGGGGGTGCCGAGGAGGGTCAGCCGGGCCCCCGGGTAGGCCCGGCGGAGCGACTCCAGGGCGGGCATCGCGAGCACCAGGTCGCCCAGGGCGTTGGCCCGCAGCACCGCGACGCGGCGTACGCCCTCGATCAGCGCGCCCATGCCGTCTCTGACACGGTCTGCGCCGCGAGGGCGGCCGACGTGACGGCCGGCGCGCCCGGGAGGCCCCTGGTGGGCACGAGAACGTCCGGGTCGGACGGGGCGAACATGCGCGCCTGATACCCCTGAGGTCGGTTGGCAAACGGAGCCCGTCAGCCGAAGCCCGCGCGCAGCCCCCCGATGAGGGCCGTCCGGGAATCGGCCGCACCGTCCGCGCTCCCGTTCCCCGTGCCTCCGCCTGCCGTCCGGATTCCGCCATGTCCCTCGCCCCAGTTGGCTAGAGCACCACACCCGCCGAGGACGGAAGGGGCGACGGTCAGGAGAGGCATCCAGCGCTGGGAGACCTGATGTGGCGGCGGTGCGGCCCTGGGAGAGGCCGGGGGTCCGTCAGGAGAGGCGTCCGGCGTTCGGGAACCCCGATATATCGGCGGGGCGGTGGGCAGCCTTGAGGGGCCGGGGTCAGGAGAGGCGTCCGGCGTTCGGGAACCCTGATATATCGGCGGGGCGGTGGGCAGCCTTGAGGGGCCGGGGTCAGGAGAGGCGTCTCGCGCTGGGGAACCTGATGTAGCGGCGGGCGGCGCAGCTCTGCGAAGGACGGCCCTCCCCGGCCGCCGTCTGCCCGTTGACGTGCGCGGGGCCGTGCGCGTCCGCACAGTGGGGCTCGGCCGCCCCGGCCGCCGTCTCGCCGATCGCGAGAAGCTCGGGCGGGGCGTGGTCGACCTGCAGCGTGGTGTGTGCGATGCCGTACTCGTCGTGGACCATCCGCTGCGCGGCCTGCCGTACGGCGTGGCAGTCGGCGCCGGGCGCGACCAGGATGTGCGCCGACATGGCGGGGTAGCCGCTGGTGACCTCCCAGATGTGCAGGTCGTGCACCTCCACCACGTGTTCCAGTGCGGCGGCCTTGCGGCCGATCTCCGCGGGGTTCATCCCGGCGGGGGCGGCCTCCATGAAGACCCGGCCGGACTCGCGCACCAAATCCCACCCGGCCTTCAGCATCAGGGCGGCCACGACCAGGGCGGCCAGGGCGTCGGCCCGGCCCCAGCCGGTCAGCCAGATCACCGCGCCGGCGATGGTCGTGGCGATGAAGGCGAACAGGTCGTTGAGGATGTGCTGGAAGGCGCCCTCGACGTTCAGGCTGCCGCGGTTGGCTCTGCTCAGCAGCCAGGTCGCGGCCAGGTTCACGACGATTCCGGCGATGCCGGTCGCGACGACGTACGCGCCGTGGACCTCGGGCGGCTCGATCAGCCTGCATACGGCCTCATAGACGAAGTAGACGCTGAGCAGCAGCAGCGTGATGCCGTTGATCTGGGCACTGATGATCTCGGCGCGTTTCAGGCCGTAGGTGAAGCCGCCCTGCGGCGGGCGGGCGGCGATCCGCATCGCGATGATCGCGAAGGCGATGGCGATGGCGTCGGTGAGCATGTGCCCGGCGTCGGAGACCAGGGCCAGGGAGTGCGCGATGACGCCGATGACGACCTCGACCGCCATGAAACCGAGGATGAGCGCCAGCGCGCCGGTCAGCAGCCGCCGGTCGGCCTCGGCGCTGACCGCGTGCCCGTGACCGTGTCCATGACCATGACCGCGACCGCGAGCGCCACCGCGAGCGCCACCGCGCGCATGGTCTCGACCGCGGCCGCGGCCGTGCGCGTCGTCATGGTCGCGCGCGTGCCCGTGCTCGCGGTCGTCGCCCGTCCCGGTGTGGTGCCCGTGCTCCCTACCGGCTTCACCCATCGTCGCGGTCCTTCTCCTCATGTCCGATGTGCGTGATCGCCAGGTCGAACAGCAGCCGCACGTGCGAGTCCGCGAGGCGGTAATAGGCCATCCTTCCCGCGCGCCGCACCTTCACCACGTTGTGGACTCGGAGCAGGCGCAGGGCGTGCGACGCTGCGGACATGCTGTGGCCGGTCGCCGCGGCGAGATCGCAGACGCACATCTCGCCGCCCTCGAGTAGCGCCGCGATCAGCCGCAGTCGCCCGGGATCTGCGAGGAGGCCGAAGACCTGTGCCAGGTCCTCCACCGTCCCATGGGACGGCATGGCCCTCCTGACCGTCTCCACCCGGTGGGCGTCCACCACCGGGAGCGCGCAGGAGTCGGCCGTCGCGAGATCCACAACACTTGAACGATCGTTCACTCGTTTGAGTGTAGGTCGCGGACGCGTCATGTCAACGCGTTCCCGGTCGTTCTCTGCCGAACCCGCCACGGAGCTTCGGAGCTCTGCGGTTCGGGGCTTCGGGGGCTCCGGGGTTCCGCGGTGCGGGAATACGGGGGTATGGGGTGCGGGGGTCGGAAGTCGGCGGTTCGGGGATTCCGGGTGCTGGGGCTCCGGGGTTCGGCGGGTGCGGGGATACGGGGGTTCGGGGGTTCAGGGGGCGAGCGGCAGCCGCAGCACGAAGCGCGCCCCCTCGGCGCTGTCTTCGATGGTCAGCCGGCCGCCGTGGTTCTGGGCGACCTGGCGGGCGATGGCCAGCCCCAGCCCGGCTCCTCCCGCGTCCCTGCTGCGGGCCGCGTCGAGCCGCGTGAACCGCTGGAAGACCTTCTCCCGCTGCTCGCTGGGGATCCCGGGGCCATCGTCGGCCACTTCGAGCACGGCCGTTCCGTTCAGTGATGCATCCGGCGATCTGTCCGGTGATCCCCCGGGTTCGCGCGGTTCTCGTGGTTCGCGCCACACGGTGACCGTGACCGTGCTGGCGGCGTGCCGCTGCGCGTTGCCGATGAGGTTGCTGATGAGGCTGCCGAGCGAGTGGGGGTCTCCCAGCACGACGACGTCCGGGTCGAGCAGGGGGACCAGCCGCTTCGTGATGGGCAGCATCTGTAGCTCGCCTTCGGCGAGCTTGCCGAGATCCACCCGCTGCCGCCGGACGGGCAGCGCGTCGCTTTCCAACTGCGAGAGCGCCAGCAGGTCGGTCGCGATCCGCTGCAGCCGGTCGAGGCTCGGCAGCAGCGCCATGGCCAGGGTGGTCACGTCGGTCTCCTGCGGTGCCTGAAGCGCGTCCTCGATCTGCGTACGCATGGCGGTCATCGGGGTGCGTAGCTCATGGGAGGCGTCGGAGCTGAAACGGCGCTGCCGTTCCAGTGCCTCCTCCAGTTGCCCGAGCGTACGGTTCATGCCGGGTGCAAGGCAGTCGGCCTCGTCGGGCACCGGGGCCGGCCGCTGCGAGCCCTCCTCCTCACCCTCGTCCGGCTCGGTCCGGGGCGCCGGTGACGGCGAGATCATTCGGCCGGTCAGGCGGAGGCCGAGATACGCGACCGTCCCGGCCAGCAGGAGCACCCCGCAGATCAGCGCCAGGAGCACCACCGGGTCCCCGTACGCCGGGAGCACCGGCACAAGTTGGAGCGCACACAGCGTCCGGCAGAGCGTCTGACGCGGTGGACGAGACGGTGGCAGGCACGGTGGCTGACACGGCGTCCGGCACAGCGCCCGCCCCTTGTGCGGCGTCCTGCACAGCGCCCAGCCCTTGTGCAGGGCCCGACACAGCGCCTGGCGCTCGTGCGTAGCCCGGCCGTCGTGCGGGGCCGGGCCGTCGTGCGGGGCTCGGCTCTTGTACGGGGGTGGGCACAGCGCCTGGCGCTTGTGCGGGGCTCGGCTCTTGTACGGGGGTGGGCACAGCGCCTGGCGCTTGTGCGTAGCCCGGCCTTTGTGCGGGGGCGGGCCGTCGTGCGGGGCTCGGCTCTTGTGTGGGGGTGGACACGGCGTGTGGTCGTTGTGCGGGGGCGGGCCGGTGGCCAGTGGGTGATCCGCGAACAGCCACATCGACGTCGCCGCCGGACACGGCGGCATGGCGGCGACACCGTTGACCGGTGCCGGCAGGGCCGTGCTCGAACGTCGCGGCATGGCGCACATCCCCCTGAACATGGCGCACATCCCCCTGAACATGGCGCACATCCCCCTGAACATGGCGCACATCCCCCTGAACATGGCGCACATCCCCCTGAACATGGCGCACATCCCCCTGAACTCAGTGCACCACGAGGGCATGCGGGAAGCCGCTCGGGGCCCTGCCAAGTCGCCTCGTCATGCTGGGCCGGCCCGCCTCCGCTTCCTGACTCCCGTTGTCATTGGGCCTTCACTGTTAGGAAACTTTCTTTTATATTTGCGCCACCCCCCAGCAGTGAGGAGCACACATGCGAAGGACGCTGACCTTCCTCGCGACGGCGACGATCGGTATCGGCGCCACGGTGTTCATCGCCTCACCGGCCCAGGCGCACGGATACATCTCGTCGCCCGCGAGCCGCCAGGCGATGTGCGCCCAGGGCCGCGTGCCCAATTGCGGCGACATCATCTACGAGCCCCAGAGCGTGGAAGGACCGAAGGGGCTGCGCAGTTGCAGCGGCGGCAACGCCCGCTTCGCCCAGCTCGACGACGAGAGCAAGCCCTGGCCGGCCACCAGTGTCGGCAACACCGTCACCTTCACGTGGTCGCTGACCGCCCGCCACTCGACCAGCACGTGGGAGTACTACATCGGAGGCACCCGGATCGCCGTCTTCGACGACCACGGGGCGCAGCCCCCGGCCACCGTCAGCCACTCCGTGAACCTGGGCGGACGGACGGGCCGGCAGAAGGTGCTGGCGATCTGGAACGTCGCCGACACCGCCAACGCGTTCTACGCCTGTGTCGACCTCCAGGTCGGCGGGGGCGGGACGCCCAGCCCGACGCCCACTCCGAGCCCGACTCCGACGCGCACTCCGACCCCGTCTCCCACGCCGACGCGCACGCCCACGCCCACGCCGACCGTTCCCAAGGGCGCCTGGGCCGCCGGTACGGCGTACAAGGTGGGTGACCAGGTCACCTACGGCGGTGCGACGTACCGGTGCATCCAGGCCCACACGGCGCTCGCGGGCTGGGAGCCGCCGAACGTCCCCGCCCTGTGGCAGAGGATCTGAGACAGAGGGCGGCGCGTTCCGCTCTCCGCACCCGTCCCGGCCGCGGCCGGGACGGGTAGCGGGTGGTCAAGCGAGGTGGACGTGCACCTCGGCGCCCTGCGTGAAGGCCCGCGAATACGGGCACTCGTCATGGGCCTGCTCCACCAGCCTGCGGGCCGTCTCGGGCTCGACCCCCGGCAGGCGTACGGCCAGGTCGGTGGCGATCGTGTAGTCGTCGGCGGTGCCGCGCTTGCGCAACGTGACGGCGGTGTCCACGGTGGCGCCGGAGGTGTTGACGCCCTGCCTCCCGGCGACCAGCGTGAGCGAGTTGTGGAAACAGGAGGCGTACGCCGCGGCGAGCAGTTGCTCGGGATTGGTCGCCCCGCCGGGGCCGCCCAGCTCGCCCGGCGCCTTGACGTGGACGTCGAGCATGCCGTCGTCCGACGTCACCGTGCCGTGCGCGGACGAGGCCCGGGCCGTGTAGAGGTCGTCATACGATCCGCCGCGCCGTTCGAAGTGCTCGGGCCGTTCTGGCCGCTGGGGTCGCTCGGCGGGTCGGCCCTCGGGCATCCGGCCGGTGAGCTCCGCCTCGACTCCGGGCCCCGAGTAGTCGGGTCCGGGCGCCCGATCAGTTGGCAGATGGGCGAATCGCCGTGTTTCCTCGCTCATTTTCGTGCGTCCCTCATCCGCTCGCCGGCGTCCCGGTCGGCGGGTCACGTACCCGGCAGGCTTCCCGATATCGGACTTTGGAGGCAAAAGTTCCCATCAATACCGCTGTGCTACGGTCCCGGCAGGCATTCCCCGGTGAATGGCGAAATGTCGGCAACGGCGGCAAGGAGTGGGTGCGGTATGAGTGGGGCTGTCCGGTGGGGCGTCCTCGGGACGGCGGGCATCGCCGCGCGGGCGTTCCTGCCCGCGTTGCGTGAGGCCGGCGGGGGCACGGCCGCTGTGGTGGCGGGCCGTGATCTGTCCAGGGCCGAGGAGTTCGCCGCGCGGAACGGCGTGACCCGGGCCGTACGCGGCTACGAGGCCGTCATCGAGGACCCGTCGATCGACGCGGTGTACATCCCGCTGCCGAACGCCCTGCACGCGCAGTGGACCATCGCCGCCCTGGAAGCGGGCAAGGCGGTCCTGTGCGAGAAGCCGCTGTGCCTCACGGCCGAAGAGGCCGGGAACGTCATCGAGGTGGCGCGCCGTTCGGCCCGGCCGCTCTGGGAGGCGTTCGTCTTCCCGTTCCACCCGCAGACGGCCCGGCTGCGCGGCCTGCTCGCCGACGGCGCGATCGGCGAACTGCGGGAGATCTGGTCGTCGTTCACCTTCACGATGGAGGGCACCGAGGACATCCGGCTCGACCCCGCCCTCGGCGGCGGTGCGCTCTATGACGTGGGCTGCTATCCCGTACGGCTCGCGCACCTGCTGTTCGGCGGCGACGCCGTGGCCGGGCACGCCGTCTCGGTCAAGGGCGAGGCGGGGGTGGACATCGAGACCGCCGGGGTCCTGGAGTTCGACTCCGGCCGGCTGATGATGAGCTGCAGCTTCGCCCTGCCGTTCACGACGTACACCCGCCTGGTCGGCACCGGCGGAGAGATCCGGGTGACCAACCCGTTCCACCCCGGGCCGCACGACGGGCTCGAAGTGTGGCGTGACGGGCGTCTGGTCGCCCGGCACGAGCCGGGCGAGGGCACCGCGTTCTCCTGGGGCATCCGCCACATCCACGAGGTGCTGCGCGGAGAGGCCGAGCCCCGGCACACGGCGGCCGATGACTCCCTCGGCACCGCCCGGTCCCTCGACATGCTGCGCTGACGGAGCCTGCCCTCCGGCCGCCTACGGGGGCCTCCGGGGCCTCGTGGTCGAGACGGTCGAGGCGGCCGGGGTGGTCGTGTGGTCGTCAAGGATGGCCAGGTCGGAGCGTCCGGGTCCATGGGTGCTCAGGCCGGGGCTGCCCGGGTCGGCCGAGGTCACGGTGCGGTGAGCGCCGCGCAGAGCTCGCGCGGGAAGCGCGGCTCCGCGGTGAGCACGTCGCCGCACCCGGGCTTGGTCGTGCCCGCGATCACCCGCCGGCCGGTGGGCGTCGCGCGGTAGAAGTACCGGGTCGCCCGGGACGCGCCCGCACACTCGCCCGGCCTCTCGCACACCGGCCCGCCGCTGATCGAGATGTCCATGACGAGCCACTTCCCGTCGCATCCCCGCTCATGGTGATAGCTGTGCTCCGGCGCGTCCGCGTCCCTGGCCGCCCGGTAGTAGGAGTCGGAGGTGCAGCCCGTCGGCGCCGGGTGACAGCCCGGCTCGCCGCAGCGGCGCAGCAGGCCCGGCCGGTCGAGGGTGTAGAGCTGGTCGAGGTTGACGACCACGTCGCGCTCGCCGAGCGGCTTGGGCAGCGGCACCTCCACCGGCACCGTACGCTCGCCGGGGCAGCCGTTCCCGGCCATCAGGAGCCGGGACTCGAAGCGGATGTCGACGCGGACCAGTTTCGGCTCGAAGCCGTCCAGCCTGCCGGTCGGCCCCCGCAGGCAGCCGTCGGGACCGTCGGGCACCCGGGCGTCGAGCGTCAGCACCCTGCCGTCGCGCGAGACGCGTACCTCGTTGACCGTGGACACGGCGTAGGTGACCCAGCGGGTGGTGTCCTCGTGCGTGACGATCGAGGGGGTGGCCTCCCCGGTCGCGCCAGCGCGGCGCAGCGCCCGTACGCCGAGCTCGTTCACCAGCGTGGCGTCCCCGCCCGTGCTCTCCAGGACGGAGACGATCTGGTCGCCGGCCCGGCCGACCAGGTAGACGCCCGTCGTCTCCGTGCCGTCATTGAGGTGGTCGTGCTGCACCAGCATCGTGCCGGGCACGCCGATGTCCCTGGCGACGAGGGAGTAATGATCCTCCTCGTCCTGGCAGCGTCCGAGCCGTTCGCCCAGCTCGTCGAGGTACGTCTGCGCGCCGCCGGGGCGGTAGGCGGCCACGTACTCGTAGATCTGGAAGCGGCGGTCGCCGCCCCCGGGAGCCATGCTCGCGGTGATCGCCCGCGTGTCCAGGCGGTCGTCGTCGCTGCGGAGCGGTTCGTCCGGGCAGGGCGCGGGCACGAGCGGCGGGTGCGCGCCGGACACCTCGGAGGGCCACGCGCCGTACAGGTCCGCCGCGCCCAGCATGCCCTCGCCGCCCGCGCCGGCGTGGACGAGGCCGCAGGCCGACAGCGCCGTGCACAGGACTCCGCACAGCACCGCGCACAGGACGAGGAGGGGCAGCCGTCTGACCGTCACCCATCGATCATGTCATTCGGGGTTCGGCCCACGCGTGGTATGGATGGGCGGTGACGAACCCCCGGCCGTACGACGCGGTGCTGTGTGACTTCGACGGTGTCATCCGCTTCCACGACCAGTCGGAGCTGACCGAGCTGGAACGGGCCATGGGCCTGGCCGAAGGCACCACCGCGAAGGTCGTCTTCGCGCCCGAGGTGGACCGGCCCGCGCTGCTGGGACAGATCACCGTCGAGCAGTGGACGGAGGCGGCCGAGGCCGCCCTTGCCCTCCAGGTGCCGCGGGAACAGGCCCGCGCGCTGGTCACGGCGTTCATCAAGGCGCCCGCCCGGGCGGACGAGGACGTGCTCGACCTGCTGCGCCGGGCCCAGGCGCACGTGCCGGTCGTGCTGGTCACCAACGCGACGCTGGACCTGGAGGACGATCTCGCCTGGCTGGGCCTGAGCCACTTCGCCGACGAGGTGGTCAGCAGCGCCCGGGTCGGCGTGGTCAAGCCCGACCCCCGCATCTACGAGATCGCCGCCGAGCGTGCGGGTGTGCCGCTCGGGCGATGCCTGTTCGTGGACGACCGTGCGGAGAACGTCGAAGCGGCCAGGGCGCTCGGCATGACGGCCGTCCTGTTCACCGGCCTGCCCGACCTGGAGACGGCCCTCGCACCGCTGCTGGGCTGACCCAGAGCCGGATTCCGGCAGCCGGGCCGTTGTCCGGCCGCAGGAAGCGGCGCGCGCCTGCTGCTGGGCCGGCCCTCGGCCGGGCGAGGCCGGGCGATCCCGGGAGCCGGGCTCTTATCCGGTTACACGCGTGCGTCGCTGCTGGGCTGACCTTTGGCCGGGTGAGGCCGGGCGATCCCGAGAGCCGGGGCCGCGTCCGGTCACAGAGGGCCGAGCTTCTGCTATCGGCGTTCTGCTATCGGGTGTTCCACGCCGGACAGCAGGATGCCGATCGCCTCGGTCACGTCGGTGACGGTGTGGTCCGGTGCGGGCTCCTGGCCCGCCCAGGTGCCCCGGTCGATCCAGATCGTGGCGAACCCGATGGCCCGCCCCCCCGCCACGTCCATCACCGGGTGGTCACCGATCACCCATCCGCCCGCGCCGAGGCTCGCGCCCGCACGGGTCGCGGCGATCTCGAACAGCCCCCGCTCGGGCTTGCGGACGCCTTCCGCCCCGGAGACGGCCCACGCGTCGACCACCTCGTCGAGGCCGGTGCTCCGGATCTTGCCGAGCTGGTTGTCCGCGCGCCCGTTGGTCACGATGGCCACCCGCCAGCCCGCCGTACGCAGGCGGGTCAGGCCGTCGCGCACCTGCTGCGGGCAGCGGGCGAGGCGCGGCATCCGGCGCCGGTACGCGGCGTAAAGGTCCTCGACCTGGCCGTCGATCCCGAAATCCTCCTTCACCTGCGCGAAGAGCGCTTCGCGTGGCAGGTAGCCGTGCCCGTTGAGGGCGACGAGCCGCTCGACCGCCTCGGCGTCCAGGCCGTGGTCGTCCGCGAACTCCTCGGCCCACCGGCGGAATGCCTCGTCGTGGTCGACCAGTGTGTTGTCCAGATCGAAGAGCGCCAGCCTCGTCACGTCTGATCACGCTACCCGCCCGAGGCGGCGTACGTGGAGACGGCCGTACGGGGGGCTGACCACGAGCGATCCGGGAGGACGTTGCCGCCGCGGAAGTGTTCGACGCTGTCCGCGTGGAGGCGTTGCCGCTGCTCCGGCCGGGTGGGCCGCGTTGCTCGGCGGCGTCAGGGCCGGGGAGTTCGAGCCCGGTTCGCGGTGACCTTGTCGGGGAAGGGGGTGGCTTCCTACGCCCGAGACCCGGTCCGTACGACGCCGGCGACGACCGTGGTGACCATCTTGTGTACGGCGTCGGCCTGCGGCGGGCCGCCGTCCCGGTCGGCGAACAGCAGGTGTGAGGCGCCGAGCAGCGTGGGGGCGAGCGTGTCGACGTCGGCGTCCGCCGCGATGCGGCCGAGGTCGCGCTCGGCGGCGAGGTAGGAGGCCAGCATGGCCGCGGCCTCCGTCAGGAGCGGGAGGCCGGGGCCCGGCCTGGCCTGACGCAGCCGGGCGCGCAGGGCGTCGCGGGAGATGATCAGGCCGACGACCGCCATGGCGACCGACCCGAACAGGTCGGTCAGCACGGTCGTGAGGTTGCCGATCACGGTGCCTGTCCCGGCGGCGCGGCGAAGGGCGTCGGCCTCGGCGTCGAGCCTGGCGATGCGGTCGAGCACGA
Source organism: Microbispora sp. CL1-1 (assembly GCF_012034195.1). Lineage (NCBI taxonomy): Bacteria > Bacillati > Actinomycetota > Actinomycetes > Streptosporangiales > Streptosporangiaceae > Microbispora > Microbispora sp. CL1-1. The sequence continues at coordinate 18,341 of NZ_JAATEK010000046.1, read as the reverse complement.
GCTCGGCGAGGAAGGCGTCGAAGTCGGCGAAGTGCCGGTGCAGGACCCCCTTGGCGCAGCCAGCCTCGGTGGTGACCGCTCTGCTGGTCAGCCCGCTCACCCCGTCGCGGAGCAGGACGCGCTCCGCGGCCTCGAACAACTGCTCCCGCGCGTCGCGGAGGGCAACCCCTGTCGGCACCGTTCCATCCCTCCTGTCCGTGCGTCGAGATTATCCGAATTGACGAGTGGGCACTTGCCCACTCATAGTGGGCGCATGCCCACTTCAGCTTCCGAGAACGAATCACACAAGGCCAGAGACATGGCGGAGTCGTTCGGCGTGGACGCCGAGCGCTACGACCGGACCCGGCCGCCCTATCCCGACACGATGATCGAACGGATCGTCGCCGAGAGCCCCGGACCCGACGTGCTCGACGTCGGCTGCGGCACCGGCATCGCGGCCCGGCAGTTCCAGGCGGCGGGCTGCACGGTGCTCGGCGTCGAACCCGACGCGCGGATGGCCGACTTCGCCCGCCGCAGGGGGCTCGACGTCGAGGTGGCGACCTTCGAGGCATGGGAGCCCGCCGCCCGTACGTTCGACGCGGTCGTCGCCGCGACGGCCTGGCACTGGATCGATCCGGTCGCCGGTGCGGCCAAGGCGGCCGAGGTGCTGCGTCCCGGCGGCCGGCTGGCGCTGTTCTGGCACGTGTTCGAGCCCCCGGCGGTCGTGGCGGAGGCGAACGCCGAGGTCTTCAGGCGGGTGATGTCCGGCTTCCCGTCGCAGGACCGGCCGGTGAAGTCGGCCCTCGACGGCTACCGGCCGCTGTTCACCAAGGCCGCCGACGGGATCGGGGACGCGGGCGCGTTCGGCGACGTCGAGGAGTGGCGCTACGACTGGCAGCGCTACTACACGCGTGACGAGTGGCTGGACCAGATGCCGACGTCCGGCGCCCTCACGCGGCTTCCGCCCGACGCGCTGCCCGAGGTGCTCGCCGGTGTCGGGGCCGCGATCGACGCGATGGGAGGCGGCTTCACGATGTCGTACGTCACGGTGGTGCTGACCGCGACGCGACGGTGACCCCCGGATGACGGCCGCGCTCAGAAGGCGTAGCGGACCCGGCAGTACGGGATCTTCTCGGCGATCAGGCTGGTGAGCGTGGTGACGTAGCGGCCCTTGTGGCCGGTCTTGTAGCGGACGTTCCAGCCGCCCGTCTGCGAGCGCTTCGGCTGCTGGAGGTCGGGACGCCACAGCACCTCCTCGGCCTTGGGATGCCAGCCGAGGTTGACCTCGTGCAGCCGGTCGTTGTGCGTGAGGAAGATGACCTCGGCGGCGAGCTGGGCACGGGCGGCCGGGCTCAGCGCGTCGTCGAGCTGCCCGAGCAGCTCGGCCCAGTCCTCCAGCCAGCCGTCGCGGACGACCACCGGGCTGAAGTTGACGTGCACCTCATATCCCGCCTCGACGAAGTCGCCGACCGCCGCGATGCGGTCGGCGACCGGCGAGGTGCGGATGTCCAGCAGCCTGGCGTCGGCGGCGGGCATCAGGCTGAACCTGACACGCGTACGGCCTCGCGGATCCCAGCCGAGCAGATCGCGGTTGACGTATTTGGTGGCGAAGCTCGCCTTGGCGTTCGGCAGCTCGCGGAAGAGATCGACGAGATCGCGCACGTTGTCGGAGACGGTCGCGTCCACCGAGCAGTCGGAGTTCTCGCCGATGTCGTAGACCCAGGCGTGCGGGTCCACCTGGTCGGGCTCGGGCTTGACCCCCTGCCGCCGGGCGTGCCGCGCGAGATAGCCCGTGATCTGCTCGATGTTGGCGAACACCGTGATCGGGTTGCTGTAGCCCTTGCGGCGCGGCACATAGCAGTACGCGCAGGCCATCGCGCAGCCGTTGGCCGTCGAGGGCGCGATGAAGTCGCTCGACCGGCCGTTCGGCCGCGCGGTGAGCGACTTCTTGACCCCCAGGACCAGCGCCTCGGTCTTGATCCTGACCCAGCGTGCCACGTTCGCCTCGTCCCCGTACAGCTCGGGGATGCGGTGGTGGGCCTCGATCTCGATCCGCTCGGCCTCGGGGAACCGCTCCAGGATCTCCTTGCCGCGCGGCAGCTCGGCCGCGGCGGGCTCGACGTAGATGCGGCGGATGTCCAGCAGTCTCCGGCCTTCGTTCACCTGGATATAACACCCTGTCGAACGCATGACTTCCCAGGTCAGATGGCATGCAGGTGCTGGTCGGCCGGGCACGCGTACGCCGTTCTCGACGCCAGCGTCCAGGTCCGTACGGCGGCCCCGCAGCGGCGGCAGCGCTCCCGTTTGTAGACCCACCGCTCGTCCGGCGCGCCGGGGTCGCTGACCACCTGCCCCGCGTCCCGGCCGAGCGCGAGGTGGCGCACCGCGGTGTCCCACAGCCGCCCGGCGGCCTCGGCGCCGATGTCGCGGGCGCCGGGATCGAGGCCGGTGAGGAAGAGCAGCGCCTCGACGCCCTCCACGACCCTGCCGTCGTACGGCCGTGCGTCGAACCCGCCCTGCGGGCTCGTGGCCCTGACCACGCGCCCGGCGAGCGCCTCGTGCGCTCGTCCGCGTAGCGGTGGACCAGATGCCCCTCCGGCATGCCTTTCGCCTACCCGCTCCGCCCGGAGCTACCGTTTCGATCATGACGTACGAGCCGACTTCTGAGGCACTGCGGCACCTGCGCCGCTGTGTCGAGCTGGCGAAGGAGGCGCTGGAGGCCGGCGACGAGCCGTTCGGCTCGGTCCTGGTCTCCGGGGACGGGAAGGCGCTGGCCGAAGACCGCAACCGGGTGGCGGGCGGCGACCACACGCGGCACCCCGAGTTCGAGCTGGCACGCTGGGCCGCCGCGAACATGACGCCGGAGGAACGCGCGAAGGCCACCGTCTACACCTCCGGCGAGCACTGCCCGATGTGCGCGGCGGCGCACGCGTGGGTGGGGCTGGGGCGGATCGCCTACGTGGCGTCGTCGGCGCAGCTCGCCCGATGGCTGGCCGAGTGGGACGTGCCGCCCCCGCCGGTGCGGACGCTCCCGGTCAACGAGGTCGCGCCCGGCGTGCGGGTCGCCGGGCCCGTGCCCGCGCTGGTGGACGAGGTCCGCGCACTGCACCGCCGCCTGCATACCGGCTCCTGAGCGCTGTCGCCTGAACGCCGTCTCCTCGGCCGGTTATCCACAGCCTTGGCCTTTCCTCGTGCGGTTCGCGCAGCTACGGATACCCTCCGCCGCGTGGCCGAGGGCGACCCGGTGCCCGGGGGCCGCACGGGCGGGCGGAGGCGCAGACGCTGAGGCGTCGGCATGTGCTTGGATCAGGTCATGGATCTTGACCGGGCGCACGCCTTCGCCGAGACCTGGGTGGCCGAGTGGAACGCCCATGACCTCGACCGCATGGCTGCCCTTGGCAGTGCTCGCGACGTCGCGTATGGCATCGCCGCTGTGGCGCTCGTGCTGGGGCCGAGGCGGCCGGAAACGCGGGCCGGTGACGCGAGCACCAGTAGGATGCCACGGTCCAGATAGACGGAGATCCACCCTGGAAGGGCTGCACGTGGCGCAGAAGGTAATACTGGTTGACGACCTCGACCACTCCGAGGGCGACGATGTGGCGAGACGGGAGTTCCCGCTGCTGAACCGGACCTTCGCCATCGACCTGTCCGACGCGAACCACCAGCGGCTGAGCGAGGCTCTCGCGTTCATCGAGGAAGTGCTGGAGAACGCCCGTGAGGTGAAGCAGGCGTCGCGGTCCAAGAAGGCCGCCGACACCTCCCCGCGGCTGCGCGGCTACACCCTGACGGACGTACGCGAATGGGCCCGCGAGCAGGGGCTCGACGTGCCCGCGCGGGGGAAGATGGCCGACGAGGTCATCGAGCAGTTCATCGCGGCGCACCCTGATGCCTCCACCGAGGATGCTGCCGAGGACGCCGCCGCCGAGGCGGCCGTGGCGGAAGCCGCGGAGAAGGTCGCGGAGCAGGCCGCCCCGCGCGCGGAGGCGACCGCCGGCGTCTGAGCCGCACACGCCGCGCACACGAAGCGTTCGCCGGAGCATCCGGAGCGTTCGCCGGAGCGTCTGGAGCGCGGACCGGCGTGGCCATGGGTCTTCCAGGCCGCCGTCGGCGTGCTCGCCGGATGCCCCGGCGAACGCTCACGACGTTTTATTGCGATATTTCAAGATCGAGCCTCGCTCCGGCCCGGTCGGCTTTCGCGACAGGCCGCCGGGCCGGGCGTACGCCCGCCGCCCCGACCGCTGCGACAGTCGACGACTGACACGCGCGGCGGCCCACAGAGCGGCCTGCGGAGCGGCGCACAGAGCGGCCCACGGAGCGGTACGCGGAGCGGCGGGCAGGAACCTGCACCCCGCCGGTTTCGGCAACGGGCCACAGGTAACCCCCAGTCGTGGGGCGCTCGTGGGCACAAGCCGGTCTTGCCCGGTTTTCCGCAGGCGGGCTTTCCCGGCGTCTCCGCCGACGCCCGACGAGGGCGAACCTCAACCGGCGCGATGCGAAGGATGCGCTCATGCGACTCGGATACGCGGTCCCCCAGTACGGCGCGTTCGCCGATCCGGATTTCATCCGGCAGACGAGCACGGCACTCGAAGTGATGGGCTACGACAGCCTGTGGGCGGGCGACCGCATCCTGCTTCCGCTGGCGCCCAGCGACCCGTACCCGGGAGGAGGGACGATCCCCGAGGCGTTCGGGACGTTCTTCGACCCGCTCACCGCACTGACCCTGGCCGCGGTCGGCACGCGCGAGATCCGGCTGGGGACCAGCACGCTCAACGCGCTGTGGCAGCCGCCCGTCCTGCTCGCCCGTACGCTGACCTCGCTCGACCTGCTCAGCCACGGACGGCTGGATGTCGGCATCGGTCTCGGCTGGCTTCGTGACGAGTACGCCGCGGCCGGGGTGCCCTGGCGGGGGAGGGGAGCCCGGCTGGAGGAGACGCTCGACGTGCTGGAGGCCGTCTGGACCGGTGAGGTGGTCGAGCACAAGGGCGCGCTGTGGACGGTGCCGCCGTCGCGGATCGACCTCAAGCCCTGCCAGCGGCCGCGTCCGCCGGTCCTGCTCGCCGGTTTCACGCCTCCGGCGCTGGACCGGGTCGGCCGCCGGGCCGACGGCTGGCTGGGCACGGCCATGCCCATGCCGTACCTGACCGCCTTGTGGGACATCGCGCTGCGGGCCGCGTCCGGCGCGGGCCGCGACCTGTCCGCGCTGCGCATGGTGGTGCGGGTCAACCCGCAGATCACCGACTCCCCGGCGCCCGCCGACGAGGTGCCGCGTGTGGGCACCGTACGGCAGGTCGCCGACTATCTGCTCACCCTGGCCGAGGCCGGGGCCCATGAGGCGTTCGTCGACGTGCAGACGACGACCTCTTCGCGGCAGCGGTTCCTCGATGTCGCGCAGGAGCTCGTCACCCTCCTGCGCGCGGGCTGAAGACCTCGATCCGCACAACGCTGAGCAGCGATGCGGTGGCTGTTTGTAAGGAAGGGGTTACATTTCCTGACAGCGCCGCGCACAATAGGGGTCGATCTTTCGTGATCCGGCCCGGGCCGGATCGTCCAGCCCGTCGAACAGGCTCGTCCTCATGTCCGCCCCCGTGCCCCCATCAGGAGAAACTCCGGATCGATCCTCTGGAGAAAGTCCGGATATAGACGAAGAAAAGCGGAACAAGCAGGATCGGCACTCCAACAGTCGATCCGGATTGGTCACCACGGCGCTGACCGCGGCGGTCACCTCCGTGGCGACGCTGGTGGCGACGGCGGCGGCGCCCTTCTCCAACAGCCTGCAGAGGTTCATCGAGCAGGCGCCGGTGTCTCCGCTCATCACCGTTCCCGCGTCCGTCGGGGCGATCGTGATCATCTGCTGCTATCCGCTGTGGCGGGGCAGGGTCAGGACACCGGGCCGGTGGGCGGCGGCCGTCGCCGCGGTGGCCCTGTGGCCCTTCCACCGGATCCAGTGGCCCCAGGGGCTGCGTAGCTGGGCGGGCCGGCTGCTGGTGCCCCTCGCGGTCGGCTACATCGCCGCGTGCCTGGGCGCGTTCACCGGTCTGGTGGGGCTGGTGGTCGTCAAGGTGGTGACGCCGTCCGGCGCGTGCGAGCCTCCGCGAGAGCTGCGCGTCATCACCGCTCCGGAGAACGTGACGGCGCTGCGGGAAAGGGCCGAGGCGTACACGAAGGAGCAGCGGACGGACGGGTGCGCACCGGTCCGGATCGCGGTCGGCGCCGCGCCCACGATCGAGGAAATGCGGTACGGCTTTCGCAATGAATGGCTACGAGACGATTCGCTGCAGAATGACGAACCCTATCGCCGGATGCTCGGCCTGACTCCGGACGCGTGGATTCCCACCAGTTCCGCGGAGTTCGACCTCGTCGTCCAGGACGTGTCGGTCGAGGAAACGACGAAAAACGGCGGTGTACCAGGGAAAACGAGCAGCCTGCGTTCTCTCCTGCACAAGAGGGACGAGCAGGTGGGGACGGACCACATGGCGATCGCCGTTTTCGGCGCCGCGAAGAACGACCTTCTCACCGGCGAGCTGGAGAGCGCCGGTTATCCGCTCGCCGAGATCGTGCAGCGGGCCCGGAGCAAGGGCATGTCGCTCGTCTATCCGCAGCCCGCGTTCTCCACCTCGGGCGCGATCGTGGCCACGACGCTGAGCCGGGCCGGACCCGAGCCCGGCGGCACCGGACTGCGCGCGACGTTCGACAACAGCGCCAACGCCCTGCTGTGCCATCTGAAGGCCGGCCAGGAGGAGGCCGGCGACTGGGCGAAGCTGGTGGCGCTGGTCCCGTCGCACACCGCCGACGAATACAACCGGGGCGGCGACATGGGCATCGAGGGATGCGCACACAACCCGCTCGCGGGCCGGGCGGCGCTGACGGCGGTCTCCTCAGTGGACCTGCCCACGCTCGACTATCCGTTCGTGGAGATCAACTGGTCGGACGACCCGGCCCGGCGGGCGGCGCTGGACGCCTTCGTCACGTGGCTCGCGCACAACAAGCTGTTCGAGCCCTCGGGAGAGGGACCGCAGCCGTCGTACCCGGCCCGGATATCCGCGGACGCCGCCCGGCCGGGTCACCGGGTGGATCTCCAGATCATGATCGACGGATCGGGATCGATGGCCCGCTCTCCCACGGCGTCCGCCTCCGCCCTGCACGACGCCCTGGCGGAGGTCAGGCAGATCCTGACGGACACCGACCAGGTCTCGGCGGGCAAGTTCTTCGCGGACGACAAGGGGACCTCGAAGGCGCCCATGGCGGGGGAGGGCGACGGCGGCGGCGGGGAGGGCCCGGGGGGCTACGGCGAGGTCCTCCGGTGGATCGCGGACGACAGGCAGTCGGGCTTCGACGAGCCCATCTCCGCGCTGATCGGCGGGCTGAGCCGTCCGGCGAACTCGCTCGCCGTCATCACCGACGGCGGCCCGTTCAACGACGAGCCCGGCCCGGGGAACGCGGCACGGTCCATCAGGCGCGCACTGGAGAAGGCCGCGGACGTGTCGAACCTCTACATCCTCACGTTCGGCGGGAGGTGCCCGGACGGACTGGAGACCCCTCGCTCCATGCGGCCGTCCAACGACACCTCCGGGCCGTCCGAACCAGTCGTGAAACACGTCGTGTGCGACGACACGGCCGGTACGGACGTCGCGGGAGCGCTCGGACGGATGATCTTCCAGTTCAGGGAGTGGTCGTGATGGCGGCGGGTCCCGCCGGGTCGTTCTGGAGCCGCTGGTACGAACGCTTCACGAGGTTCCATCTCAGGCTCGCCGCGGCCTGCTTCCTGGCGGGCGCGGTGTTCGTGATCGTGGTGAGCCAGCACTCCGGGGCGCCGTCCGCGCAGGGCGCCTGCCCCGGGCGCCCCGACGACCTGATCATCGGGACGGGGGCGGAGATCGGTGCCGGCGGCGTACGCCACGACGTGATCAAGGCGTGGAACGACGAGCAGCGCAAGCTCAAGACGAAGCCGCTGAAGGCGACGCTGGTCGAGATCTCCGAGTCGTCCGACGAGCAGCGTTCCGAGCTGGCCGCGGCGGCGCAGTCGAAGCGCTGCGCCTATGACGTGCTCCTCCTGGATGTCGCCTACATCACCGAGTTCGCCAGGAACGGCTATCTCGAGAAGTTCGAGCTGGATCCCGGCAAGCTGGGCGCCCTCCCGGAGCGCTACTTCCTGCGCGAGTCGCTGGAGACCGGCCGGGTCGACGGAGAGCAGTTCGCGGTGCCGTTCGCCGCCGACGCTCCGCTGCTCTATCGGCGCACCGACGTGCCGGCGCCGCCGCAGGACACGAAGAGGTTCCTCGAACTGGCCAAGGCGCACGGCTATGCGGCGCAGTTCGACGATTACGAGGGCGGCACCGTCAACCTGCTCGAAGCGATCTTCTCGGCCCGGAGCGGGAAGGCGTCGCGGGACGACGTCGTCTTCGACGACAAGGGAAACGTCGTCCTCGACCAGGACGGCAACGGCGAGAAGGTGATGGACGCGCTCCGCGCCTGGCGCGAGGCGCTGTTCACGGCCGGCGACGGTGCGCGGACGCCGAGCAACGAGAGCGTCTTACGGGAGGAGAGCAGCCTGCAGGCGTTCCGTACGGGCCTCGTGGGCTACATGCGCAACTGGCCGTTCGCCTTCAACCGGCTGGCCACCGACCCGCTGATGCGCGACGACGACGGGTCGCTGAAGTTCCAGGTGCTCTCGTTCCCGGGCACCGGCGTGCTGGGCGGCGTCGACCTCGCCATCGCCAAGGACTCGCCGCACAAGGAGGAGGCCAGGGAGCTCATCTACTACCTGATCTCCGAGGAGGTCCAGGAGAGGCTGTTCGCCTGCGCCGGCTATCCGCCGGTGGTCACGGCGCTGTACGAGCGATACGAGAGCTCGGGGACCGCGCGGACCTGCGGGCAGCTCACGGCCGACGGCGGTGACGGCGCGGCCCGCCAGGCCGAGCGGGACACCGAGATCACGGGTGGTCAACTCGCGAGGTTCGCCGGTGAGGTCCGCCAGGCGGTGGAGCACGCGAGGCCGCGTCCCATGTCCGCCTACTACGCGACGTTCAGCCAGGTGTTCCGATCCTGCCTGCTCCCGGTGGCGACGACCACGTCGGGCGCGGCGCCCGACTTCCGCTACTTCTCCGACGCGCTCAGGGACGCGCTGAACGGCAGGCTGCGATCGGACGACGCCTGCCATCCTCCGGCGGAGGCTGCTCACAAAATCGGACATTAAGGGACAAATGCGGCATGAGCGCGCCATGAAGGCCCTGAATGGGACAATAGGCATTAAATACCGTAGATCGCCGTTTGTCGCCCGTTCTGTCCGGAAACAATGACGCCGTGGGGCAATGACCGCTTAACGGTCATTAAGCGCTATTCCTATTAATTCAGGAATGGCGCATATATTAGGCAGTTGATCCTTTAGAGGGGGACTGAATGCCCAAGCTCAAGAAGGTCATCGCCGGACTCGCCCTTTCCACCGCGCTCGGTGGTGGTGCCCTCGCCGTGGGCGCCACGGCCGCGAGCGCCTCGACCACCCCGACCGGCTGGGGCTGGAGCAACCCGTCCAACGAATTCGACGCCGGGTTCAACAACACCTTCGAAAACTCCGCTTTCCACACGGCGCCCTTCCTGACCGACTCCTTCGGAAGCGGCTGCTCCCGGGGCTGCTCCAGCGCGGACCTCGACGACATCCTCTGGGACGTCTGCGTCGCGGGCCACTGTGGCGGCGCCTTCCCCGCATCGTTCGGCTGAGTCGGCGAGAAGACGGTCTGACGGCCTGCGGAACGACCTGCCCCTCCACGACGGCGCGTACGCGGTGTGCGTGGAGGGGCGCGTAGGCCGTCCCCGGGCCGCGGCCCGTATCCGCCGAAACCGCGTCCGTCGAGCCAGTGTTGCCGAGACTGTGTCTGCCGAGCCTGTGCCCACCGGGACTGTGTCTGCCGAGCCTGCGTCCCCCGAGACCGCGTCCGCCGGGGCGGGTGGATCACCGTACGGCGCCGAGCACCGCCCAGCGGCCGGAGCGCAGCCTGGCCAGCACGGTGATCATTCGAATCAGCAGGAAGGCCGACAACCCCGACCAGATCCCCACGAGTCCCCAGCCGAATCGCAGCGAGGCCCACACCACCGGCAGGAACCCCAGCACCGCCCCGCTCGCCGTCGCCGTGCGGAGATATGCCGCGTCCCCGGCGCCGAGCAGCACCCCGTCCAACGTGAACACGACACCGCCGACCGGCTGCAGCGCGACGAAGAACCACCAGGCGCCGGGCATCTCGGCCAGCACCGTCGGGTCGCCGGTGAACACGCGGGGGAGGAGACCGGCCAGCGCCGCGAACACCACGCCGAGCAGGGTGCCGAAGACCAGCCCGCAGCCGGTCACCTGCCAGGCCAGGCGGCGCGCCCGTTCCGCGTCGTTCGCGCCGAGCGCGGCCCCGACCAGCGCCTGCGCGGCGATGGCCAGCGCGTCGAGGACGAAGGCCAGGAACATCCACAGTTGGAACACCACCTGGTGCGCACCGGCCGCCGCGGCGGAGGTGTGCGCGGCGACCGCCGTCGCCGACACCCAGCACGCCTGGAATGCCAGGCCGAGCAGCACCAGGTCGCGTGCCAGACCGAGCTGGGCCCGCATCGCGGCCGGCGCCGGAGCGAGCGGCACGCCCTCGGTCCGCAGCGCCCGCACGAACAGGATCGCGGAGACAGCCTGCCCGGCCACGTTGGCGACCGCCGAGCCGTCGATGCCCCAGCCGAGCCCATAGACCAGCGCCGGGCACAGCGCCGTGGAGATCGCGTTGCCCACGAGCACGTAGCGCAGCGGGCGCCGCATGTCCTGCACGCCGCGCATCCAGCCGTTCCCGGCCATCGTGATCAGGATCAGCGGGGCACCGAGCAGGGCGATCCTGAGCCAGCTCGCCGCGGCGTCGGCGACCCGGCCGTCACCCGTGAGGAGATGGGCGACCGGCGTGGCGAGCAGTTGTCCCGCCACGGTGATCACCAGCCCGGCGACCGCCGCGAGCCAGGTCGCCTGCACCCCCTCGGCCACGGCGTCGGCCCGGCGGCCCGCGCCGTGCAGCCGGGCGGCGCGGGCGGTCGTGCCGAAGGACAGGAACGTCATCTGCGAGGAGATCTGCGCCAGCACGATGCCGCCGACCGACAGTGCCGCGAGCGGCACCGCGCCGAGATGGCCCACCATCGCCGTGTTGACGAGCAGATAGAGCGGCTCGGCGGCCAGGACTCCGAGCGCGGGCGCGGCGAGCGCGAGTATCCGGCGCAGCGGGGCCGCGCCCGCGTGCTCGTCCATGCGTTCCTCCGGGAAGACCGACCGGCCGTACGCCGTGGCGAGCGGCATCGGCTCGCCACGACTTCGGATGGAACGCAATCCTCTTGCTATTGCGAATTATTTGCAATAAGCCGTCGGCGCTCGCCTCGTGCGGCGGTTCCCTGACGCGCGGTTCGAGCAGTGAGAGGCCGGCCCTCGCCGGGAGGCTGGGGCCGGCCGCACTGTCAGGAGTCGGAAGTGGTCAGGAGTTGGGAGCCGGGGCCGGCGTGTCCGTGAGCGTGGGCTCGGTGGAGGGCGTCGCGCTCTCCGTGGGGACCGCGCTTTCGGTGGGAGCCGGGGTCTCCGTGGGGGTTTCCGTGGGCGTCGTGGCCGGCGGCTCTGTGGGGACGAACGTCGGCGTCGGGCACGGCTTGGGCGCGCGCCAGGTGGGCTTCCCCGAGTGCCACTTCAGCGAGTACGGGGAACTCTTGCCGAGATACCACAGCCGCTTGCTCGGCCGCGAGAGGTCGAAGACGTAGGCGGCCGCCGCCGTCTCCCCCTGAGGGGCGGCGGGTGTCGTCTCCTCGGTTTGCGGGGGAGTGGAGCTCGCCTCGCCGGGGGGAGCCGTCGTGGTCTCGGCCGGAGGGGCGGGGGTGCTTTCCGCAGGCGTCGGCGTGCTCTCGGAGGACGGCGGCGTGCCTTCCTCTGGGGGCGTCGGCGAGGCCTCGGGAGGCGTCGGTGTGTCCTGAGGAGCCGAGGGTGTGGTCTCCGGTGCCGTCGGTGTCGCCTCGGGTGGTGTCGCCTCGGGTGGTGTGGCTTCGGGCGCCGACGGCGGGGCGGACGGCACCGGCGTCGGGACCGGTGGGGTGGGCGTCGGCGTGCCGGGCTGGACGGTCGCGATCACCGAGATCCAGGCGTCCTGACGGATCTCGCCACCCCTGCGGGCGGTGAGCACCCGAGTGGAGTCGCCGATCGCGTACGACCGCTCGAAGCCGTCCTGGCTCCTGACAGTGATCGAGTCGTCCGTCACGGCGACGGCCTGCCCGGTCTGGGTGAACACCGTGACGGTGCCGCACCCGTCCTTGGTCGGCACGACGACCTCGCCGTGCAGCGCGCCGAGGAACGGGCCCACCATGGGCACCTCGGGAGTGGGCGCCGTCGTAGGGGCGTCCGTGGAAGCGTCGGCAGGGGGCTCGGCCTGGTCGGCCGGCGGCGTGATCGTCACCGTGGCCGTCACGACGGGATCGGCGGTCTCGCCGGGCGGGCTGACGGGAGCGGAGGAGGCGGCCGCGGCCGTCGCTCCGATGCCGCCGGACGCCGTCAGTACGAGCGTGGTCGCGAGGATCATGGGTGGGGAGATACGCCGGCGTTGCCCGCCTGGTGTGGACATCGGTCCCTTTTTCAGGCGGTGGGGGTTGGTCGGCATCACCGTTCCTCCGTATCGTTTCGATCCGATGGTCTCCGCCGAACGGTGCGGCGGTCGTGCCGGAGCGGGGTGCCCCGGCACCCACGCGAAGCGACCGGCGATTTCGTTGCCAAACCGTGCCTCTTTCGTGGGATTGGGGAGACCTTCCCCCTATATGGGGAATCCATGCGGGCGAATCCGGGGCCACACGATGGCCCGGTCGCTTTCAGCAGGTCACAGGGGACGAATCGATTTGAGATTCGGACATCATCTGCCGCTGCCACGCGTACAGGCACGCCGGGGAGGCAGCGTGGGCATCGTGCGAGTGAAGGACGGCGATGTCGCCAGGAGAGGACCGGCCGTGATCGAGGCGGGGTCGCCGTGCGCGTGATGCTGGCCGAAGACTCGGCGCTGCTGCGCGAGGGCCTGGTGCGGCTGCTCAAGGAGGAGGGCCACGGCGTCCTGGCCGCGGTGGGCGACGCCGACGCGCTCCTTGAGGCGGTGGACGGCGTGAGCCCCGACGCGGTGGTGGTCGACGTGCGGATGCCGCCCACCCACACCGACGAGGGCCTGCGCGCCGCGCTGGAGATCCGGCGGCGCCGCCCCGAGGTCAAGGTGCTGGTGCTGTCGCAGCACGTCGAGAAGAAGTACGCCACCGAGCTGATGAGCGGCAGCATCGACGGGGTCGGCTACCTGCTCAAGGACCGGGTGGCCCAGGTCGGCGACTTACTGGACGCGCTGGAGCGGGTGGGCGAGGGCGGGACGGCGTTCGACCCGGAGGTGGTGCGCCGGCCGCTCGCGCGCACCAGCCATGCCGACCCGCTGGCCCGGCTCACCGCCCGCGAGCGCCAGGTGCTCGAACTCATGGCCCAGGGCCTGACCAACGCCTCGATCGCCCAGTCGCTGCACGTGTCGCAGAGCGCGGTGGAAAAGCACGTCAACGCCCTGTTCGACAAGCTCGCGCTGTCGCACACGACCGGCTACAGCCGCCGGGTGCCGGCCATCCTGCGCTGCCTCGGCTCCTGAAGCGTCCTCGAACCGTCCCTGAGCCGTCCCGAACCGTCCCGGGCCGTGCCCAACCGTCCCTGAGTCGTCCCGAACCGTCCCTGAGTCGTCCCTGAGTCGTCCCGAACCGTCCCTGAGTCGTCCCTGAGCCGTCCCGAGCCGTCGCGGTCCGCCGCTGCCGTTCAGGTGGTCGTGAGCGCGGCGCGCTCGCCCGGGTGCAGGAGGGTGAGCCGGTCGGTGAGCCCGGCCTGCGCGAACGCCTTCGTGAGCGCGTCGGCCCCTTCGGTGAAGTGGCCCCAGCTGTCGAAGTGCAGCGGGACGACGTGCGACGCGCCGAGGATCCGGGCGGCTTCGGCCGCCTGCGCGCTGGTGAGGGTCAGGTAGGCGTCGCCGACGAGAGGGGTCCTCGCCGCTCCGGCGAACAGGACGGCGACGTCGACGGCGAACCGCTCGGCGATCCGGGCGACGAGGTCGAGGGAGGCGTTGTCGCCGCTGACGTACACGGTCGGTGCCTCTGGGCCGGACAGCACGAATCCGGCGACCTCCCCGACGAGGGGTTCGCTGCCTTCGGGGCCGTGCAGAGCGGGCACTCGGGTGACGCGCAGCGCCGAGCCGTCCGGCCGGGGCAGGTCCACGTGCTCCCAGACGGGCACGGCGCGGGTGGCGCCGCCCAGCCGGCCCGCCGCGCTCGCGGTGGTGAGCACGAGCGGCACCTGGCCGAGGTAGGCGCGACCACCGATGTCGAGGTTGTCCACGTGCTGGTCGTGGGAGAGCAGCACGGCGTCGACGGGGCCGATCTCCGCGGACGTCAGCGCGGTGGGCGCGGTCTTGACCAGGACCCGTCCCGGGCCCGCCACGTATTCGCGGGGAGCGTCGAAGGTCGGGTCGGTGAGCAGGCGCAGCCCGCCGATCTCCAGGATCGCGGTCGGCCCGCCGAGGGCGTGGACGCTGATCTGCGATGCGTTGGTCATGACAGTCCTCGTGTGCGGAGTGTTGGTGCCGGCGGCCGTTCCGGTGCGGACCGCCTCCGCACGATCGTCGGCCGTACGGCCCTCGGAGAGGGAGTGGCGTGAAAGCCGTCCTCCGATAGGTTCAAGCCAGCCGAAGGGGGACCGATGAGCCGACGTGACCCGCTGACCGTCGCGGTGGTGATGTTCGACCGGGCGCCGCTGTTCGAGACCAGCGTCCCGATCAGCGTGTTCGGCGGGGACCGCAGCGACACGGGCGTCCCCCGTTTCGACCTGCGTGCGGTCGGCGGCGACCCCGGCCCGCTCACCACCACCGGCGGGATCCGGCTGGACGCGCCGTACGGGCTGGACGCGCTGGCCGACGCCGCCGTCGTCGTCGTGCCGAGCTGGCGCAGCCCGGCCCAGCGCCCTCCGGAACCGGTGCTCGACGCCCTGCGCGCCGCGCACGCCGACGGAGCGACCGTCGTCGGGCTGTGTCTCGGCGCGTTCGTGCTGGCCGCCGCCGGGCTGCTGGACGGCCGCCGCGCGGCCACCCACTGGCTCTTCGCGCCCGCCCTCGCCGCCGCCTACCCCGACGTACGGGTGGACGCCTCGGTGCTGTTCGTGGACGACGGCGACCTGATCACCTCGGCCGGAACCGCCGCCGGCATCGACGCCTGCCTGCATCTGGTGCGGTGCAGGTTCGGCGCCCAGGTCGCCAACACCATCGCCCGCCGCATGGTCGTGCCTCCGCAACGCAGCGGTGGCCAGGCGCAGTACATCGAGCACCCCTTGCCCGACCCGGGCACCGACGACCCGCTCGGCGAGATCCTCAGCCACGCCATCCGCCACCTCGACGACCCCGGCCTGGACGTGGACGCCCTTGCCAGGCACGCCCTGATGAGCCGCCGGAGCTTCGACCGCCGATTCCGCCGGCTCACCGGCACCTCCCCGCTCCAATGGCTGCTGGCCCAGCGGATCATGCAGGCCCAGCGGCTGCTGGAGACCACCGACCTCAGCGTGGACGCCATCGCCCGCAGGGTCGGCTTCAGCAACGGCGTCGCACTCCGCCCGCACTTCCGGCGCATCCTCGGGGTGGCCCCGCAGACCTACCGCGACACCTTCCATGCCCGCACCGCCTGACGAGGAGACGTACGACCCGTGCTCGCAGGCGGACGACGAGAGGGCGGCCTCGTGAACGCCGCCGACGCCTCCGCCCGGGCGGCGACGCCGCGTTTCGAGGTCGGCCATGGCTATGCGCTCTATCAGGGACCGTCGTGGGACAGCGGCTTTCACCGTCATGCGGCGTTCCAGATCGTCGTCGCCCTCGAAGGAGAGACCGCCCTGGTGGACGCGGCCGGGGTCCGGCACCGCGCCGTGGCGCTCGTGGTGCCGCCCATGGTGCGGCATCGGATGTCGGTGACGACGGATCTGCGGGTCTTCTTCGTGGAACCGCAGTGCGCCTTCGCCGACCGGCTGCGTGAGCGCTGCGGGCCCGGGATCAACGCGGCTCCTCACCTGCGCGAGCTCGCCGAGGACGACGTCCGCCTCGCGGGTGCGCGACCGTCCGGCGAGCTCGACCCCCGGCTGCTCGCCGCGATGGACGCGCTGACCGCCGGGCCGATCTCGATGCGGGATCTGGCCGCGCGGGTGGGCATATCCCCGCAACGGCTGCGCGGCCTGGCCCGCGACCAGCTGGGGGATGCCGCTGACGCGCTGGCGGGTCTGGGGCCGGCTTCGCCGTACGGTGGAGGAGCTGCGGGCGGGACGGACGCCGGCAGAGGCGGCGGCCGTGAGCGGCTTCGCCGACCAGCTTCGGTCATCAGCGCGGGCAGCAGGCCCTCGGCGTTCGGGCGGGTGTCCTCGACGCCGTCGGCGAACTGCACCAGCCGGAAGCCCAGCCGCATCAGCCGCGTGCGCTGTAGCCCGTAGTCGGCGATGACGAGCCTGCCGCCCGGCCGCAGCACCGCGTGCATCGAGGAGAGGACGGCCCGCTTCGTCGCCACCGGGCATTGGTGCAACACCAGGGTGGACACCACCGTGTCCGCCGCGCCGGGGCCCACGATCTCGGGCAGCGCGTCGCCCATGCCGGTCTCCCACCGCACCGTCGCGCCGGCGGCCTCGGCCTTGCGCCGGGCGATCGCCAGCACCTCCCGGTCCGGGTCCACCGCCACGACCCGGGCACGTGGCTCGATGCGGTGCAGCAGCAGCGCCGTGGACCCGGTGCCGCACCCCACGTCGACGATGACCTCGTACGGACGCGGAGCGGCATGCATGACGGTCAGCGCCCGCCACAGCCGTTCCCTGGTCAGCATGACGACGGGATCGTAGAAACGCGTGGGCGCGAAGCGTCCCAGCGCGGGGGTGAACGCCTGTCGGGTCATGTCCGGCAGGCTCGCACCACGAGACCGCCCCGGTCTTGAACGAATCGCTCGCCCTCGGCCGGGCGACCGCCGCCATCGCCGCTCCCCAGATGTCGTGAATGTTTCATCGCGCGCACTCTGCCGACGGTGCGGGCGCGGGCGATGTCGCCAGGTGGACGCGTTACGGAAGCTCTCTGCGGACCCGGGCTATCGGTCGCCCTCTTGACGCGACCCGGTGAATGCGGGTTTGCTCCGCGATTGCCACCGGAATCGACACCTGCGGGAGCGACCTCCCGTACGGCAAGAAATGTGAGCGCTAACACGCCCCGGCTCGGGAAGGAGGGATCTCCATCATCGGAGACGGTCCGCCGCCGCGCGCCACCCCGGAGCGTCCCGGGCGTGGCCGGCGCCGACAAGGAGCGCATTCTTAACGGGCTCACGCCCGGGTCATACGTGCACCACTACTCCACGCCATCGAGGGAGAGGAGCCGAACCAGTCGCTGAATGTTAGCGCTAACGGCGCGCGAGGGCACCGCGGTGCAGCCGATGGGCCGCCCGGCCGTGCCCGGCTCCGCTTTCCCGGCGTGGCCCGCCACGCCTTCACCCCAAGGAGAACGAAACAATGGATTCACCCCCCATCCGAGTGACGAGCGGCCGGCGTCGTTCGCCGGCCCGCACGCGCCTCGTGGCGGTCCTGGCCACAGTGCTGACGACCGTGCTGGCGTCCGTCGTGACGTGGTCGGCGCCTGCGTCGGCGGCGGCGGCGCCGCTGGTGAGCGCGGCGTCCGGGCGGTGCCTGGACGTGTCGGGCAACACCGACGCGCTCGGCACCGCTCTGCAGATCTGGGACTGCAACGGGCAGGCGAACCAGGCATTCGAGTTCACCTCCTCCGGTGAGCTGCGGACGTTCAACGGCACCCGGTGCGTGGACGCCTACAACATGGGCACCACCAACGGCACCAAGGTCGTGATCTGGTCCTGCAACGGCCAGACCAACCAGAAGTGGCGCCAGAACTCCGACGGCTCCATCGTGGGCGTCCAGTCGGGGCTGTGCCTCGACGTCGTCGGCGCCGGCACCTCCAACGGCAGTCAGATCCAGCTCTACAGCTGCTGGGGCGGCGCCAACCAGAAGTGGACCGTCCACGGCGGCGGCTCGACGCCCTCCCCGACGGCCTCCCCGACGCCCCCGCCCGGCGGCACCTGTGATCTCCCGTCGACGTACCGCTGGAGCTCGACCGGTGCGCTGGCGACGCCGAGGTCCGGGTGGGTCTCGCTGAAGGACTTCACCAACGTCGTCTACAACGGCAAGCACCTCGTCTACGCGACGACGCACGACAACGGATCGAGCTGGGGGTCGATGAACTTCGGCCTGTTCACGAACTGGTCCGACATGGCCTCGGCCAGCCAGAACTCGATGAACTTCTCGG
>NZ_JAATEK010000045.1:0-61151 GCF_012034195.1 Microbispora sp. CL1-1 | reverse complement strand
AGACCTCACCCAGGCCACCCCTTGATCACAACCAAATACACGCCCTAACCGAACAGGTCCTGGCCTGGCTGATTACGGCGAAAGGGCGAGCCACGGCGATCACGGTCGACGCCATCGGATACGTAGACACCGCCGACAGCGCCGATCGTTTCCTGGCCCCCGGGGAGGACCCTCCAGAGAGGGCCTATGAGGACGGAGCCTAATGGCCCGCTAATGGCCCGAGAAGATCGAAGCGCCCCGAAAACAATCAAGGCCCGGGTCGGGATCAACTTCCTGACCTGGGCCTTCGTGGGTGGAGCGGGTGACGGGAATCGAACCCGCGCTGTCAGCTTGGGAAGCTGATGTTCTGCCATTGAACTACACCCGCGTGACCGGCGTGGAGCCTGTCGCTGCCCCTACTGTAGCGGATCCGGGGGGTGGTCCTGCAGTCCCGACGCGAAGATCCGCTACACCTGCCGCTGAAATGGCCTACTAGCCTTGCACCCGTGCTGCTTTCCGATCGTGACCTCCGTGCCGAGATCGAGTCGGGCAGGGTGAAGCTCGACCCGTACGACCCGGCGATGATCCAGCCGTCCAGCATCGACGTACGGCTGGACCGCTACTTCCGGGTGTTCGAGAACCACCGCTACCCGCACATCGACCCCTCGATCGAGCAGCCGGACCTCACCCGGCAGGTGGAGCCGGACGGCGACGAGCCGTTCATCCTGCATCCGGGGGAGTTCGTGCTGGCCAGCACATACGAGGTGATCAGCCTGCCCGACGACATCGCCTCACGGCTGGAGGGCAAGTCGAGCCTGGGCCGGCTGGGCCTGCTGACGCACTCGACGGCCGGCTTCATCGACCCCGGCTTCGAGGGACATGTCACACTCGAACTGTCCAACGTCGCCACGCTGCCGATCAAACTGTGGCCGGGCATGAAGATCGGTCAGCTCTGTATGTTCCGGCTCAGCTCGCCCGCCGAGTTCCCGTACGGCTCGGACCGGTACGGCTCGCGCTACCAAGGACAGCGGGGGCCGACGCCGAGCAGGTCGTTCCTGAACTTCCACCGCACCAAGATCTGAAGCGGCTCAGGCAACAAGTGTGTCACGGGAGCCGTTCTGGGCAGCGGGAAGGGGAAGAGTAGGTTACAAGCGGGCTTGTGTGGCCTGAACTTCGCATTTCAACTGGTAAGCCGTACCCTTCTCTGCGGACCGTCCCCGCACATCTGGAGAAACGACGTGCGCCTGCGTCTCACGCCCCGTGAGGACAGCTACTACGACTTGTTCGCCGACTCGGCGAACAACCTCGTCACCGCATCGCGTCTGCTGGTCGAGATCATCAGCGACGGTTCGGACCGGGAGGGTCTGGCCGAGAAGATGCGCGCCTGCGAACACGCGGGCGACGAGCGCACTCACGCGATTATGAACCGGCTCAATGAGAGCTTCATCACGCCCTTCGACCGCGAGGACATCTACCGCCTCGCGTCGAATCTCGACGACGTGATGGACTACATGGAGGCCGCCGCCGATTTGATCGTCCTCTACCAGATCGACCACCTGCCCAAGGAGGTCGTACGTCAGGTGGAGGTCCTCGAACGGGCCGCCGAGCTCACGGCGGACGCGATGCCGCGGCTGCGCTCGATGCAGCACCTCAACGAATACTGGATCGAGATCAACCGGCTGGAGAACCAGGCCGACCAGGTCTACCGCAGGCTGCTGGCGAAGCTGTTCAGCGGTGAGTACGACGCCCTCACCGTCATGAAGATGCGCGAGGTCATCGAGCAGCTGGAGCTCGCCGCGGACGCCTTCGAGCACGTCGCGAACACGATCGAGACGATCGCGGTCAAGGAAAGTTAAGTGGAGCTCGCGCTTGTCATCGGCGTGATCGTCATCGCGCTGGTGTTCGACTACACGAACGGTTTCCATGACGCGGCGAACGCCATCGCCACCTCCGTCTCCACCCGCGCGCTGACGCCGCGGGTCGCACTCCTCCTCGCCGCGGTGATGAACTTCATCGGCGCCCATCTCGGCACCGAGGTCGCCCAGACCGTCGGCAAGGGGATCATCGACGCTCCGGACGGCACCCACGGGCTGCTCATCGTGGGCGGCGCCCTCATCGGGGCGATCGTCTGGAACCTCATCACCTGGTATTTTGGCCTGCCGTCCTCCAGTAGTCACGCCCTGATCGGCGGGCTGGTCGGCTCCGCCCTCGCCGCCAGCGCGAACGTGCACTGGTCGGGAGTGGTGGAGAAGGTCGTCATCCCCATGGTCCTGTCGCCTGTCATCGGGTTCGTCCTGGGCGGGATCATCATGATCATCCTGCTGTGGCTCTTCCGCAAGTCGAACCCGCACCGCACCAGCCGGGGGTTCCGGTACATCCAGCCGGTGTCGGCGGCCGCCATCGCGCTCGGCCACGGGCTGCAGGACGCGCAGAAGACGATGGGCGTGATCTTCCTGGCGCTCGTCGTCGGCGGATACGCCTCCCCCCAGGGCGGCATTCCCGAGTGGGTCATCACGGCCTCGGCCACGGCGATCTCCCTCGGCACCTACTCCGGCGGCTGGCGCATCATGCGGACGATGGGCAGGCGCATCATCCACCTGGACCCGCCGCGCGGTTTCGCGGCCGAGACGGCGGCGTCGTCGGTCCTCTACACCGCCGCCATCGGGTTCGGCGCCCCGATCTCGACCACGCACACCATGACCTCCGCGATCATGGGTGTGGGCGCCACGCGGCGGTTGTCGGCCGTGCGGTGGGGCATCGCCGGCAACATCGTGACCGCGTGGGTCCTGACGATCCCCGCCGCGGCCGTCGCCGCCGCGATCGGCTACTTCATCCTCAACCTCGTCCTCGGATAGAGGACACCTCTATATAGAACGGGCCGGCCCCACGCGGG
Organism: Microbispora sp. CL1-1; assembly: GCF_012034195.1. NCBI lineage: Bacteria > Bacillati > Actinomycetota > Actinomycetes > Streptosporangiales > Streptosporangiaceae > Microbispora > Microbispora sp. CL1-1. The sequence continues at coordinate 58,279 of NZ_JAATEK010000045.1, read as the reverse complement.
GGACCGGCCCTTCGGCGTCTCAGCGCCGGTACATGGCGTCCGTGCTCCACCGCGTGAACCCGAGCGACTCGTACAGCCGGACCGCCGCGGTGTTCTCCTCGTCCACGTAGAGCATGACCTGCGAGAGGCCGAGCGCGCGCAGGTGTTCGAGCCCGGCGAGCGTCAGCGCCCGGCCGAGGCCCGTGCCGCGCTCGCCGGGCGCGACCCCCACCACGTAGACCTCGCCGATCGGTTCGTCGCCGCCGGGCGTCCCCGCGTGCACCTTGGTCCAGTGGAAGCCCGCCAGCGCGTCTCCCCGTACGGCGAGGAAGAAACCCGCGGGGTCGAACCACGGCTCCCGCTCCCGCAGTTCGAGGTCGGCGGCCGTCCAGGAGCCCTGCTCGGGGTGGGTGGCGAAGGCCTGCGCGTTGAGCGCCAGCCACGCCTTCTCGTCGCGTCCCGGCTCGAACGTGCGCAGCCGTACGCCTTCGGGGAGGGCGGCGGCGGGCAGGGGTTCGGACAGCGGGCGGCGCATCTGCCACAGGGAGCGCACCCGGGCCAGGCCCGCGCTCGCGGCGAGACGGGCGGCGCCGGGCAGGTCGCCGTGCGCCCACAGGCGCAGCCCGCCCCCGCTCGCCTCCAGCGCCTCGCCGAGCAGCCGCCGGCCCAGGCCGCGCCCGCGGAAGGCGGGATGCACCACGAGCTCGCCGCTCGGTCCCTCCTCCGGGTCCGCCGGGTCCAGGTGGGCGAAGCCCGCGACGCTCCCGTCCGCATACACCAGTACGGCTCTCGCACCCGGCTCGGCGCCGTGGCGCACCTGGAGCATCACATGTTCGTTGAGCGGGGCCACACCGTCGGCCTCGGCGGCCGCCTCCACCAGGGCGAGCACCGCCGCCACCTGCTCGTCATCGAGCCGCTCCGTGATCTCCACGCGTAGGTCCATGATTGGCACGATAAGTGAAGGCCCGGCGATCTCCCTACCGGGCTTCGGCAATAGACGCCATGCGTCCCCTCTCTGAATCGTTATCTCTGCGCAATTTCCCGCTCAGCTCCCCGCTCTACTGTCGGAGGTCATGACCCGAGCATCCCTGACGCGACTGGCCATCGCCGGCGCCGCAATGGTCGGCGTCGCGACCCTCACGATGGGCACGGCAGCCGCTTCTCCCGGTCCCAAGCCCCCCGCTCCTCCCACCGCCCCCGCCCCCAATCCCCCCACCCCTCCCAAACCCAACCCCCCCACCCCTCCCAACCCCCCCACGCCCCCGAAGCCCCCCACGCCCCCGAAGCCCCCGAAGCCCGACAAGCCCGGTCCCTCCGTTCCCGTCCGGTTGCTGACCATCAACGACCTCCACGGCAACCTGGAGCCCCCGACCGGGTCCAGCTCCCGGATCCTCGACCCGAACGGCGCGAACGTCGACACCGACGGCTCGCTCACCGGCATCCCCGGCGCGAAGTACTCGATCGCGGGCGGCGCGTCCTACCTGGTCGCCCACCTCAAGCAGCTGCGCGACCCCAACACTCTTCTCGTGGCCGCGGGCGACCTCATCGGCGCCTCGCCGCTGCTGTCCGCCGCCTACCATGACGAGCCGACCGTCGCCCTGCTCGACAAGCAGGGCCTGGTCACCTCCTCGGCCGGCAACCACGAGTTCGACGAGGGCATCGACGAGCTCAACCGCATCATGAACGGCGGCTGCCACCCGGTCGACGGCTGCTCCCCGGCCGGCACGTGGAAGGGCACGAACTTCGACTACCTCGGGGCGAACGTCGTCAAGGAGAGCAACGGCGACTACGCCCTGCCGCCCTACTTCGTCAAGAAGATCCACGGGGTGGACATCGGCTTCATCGGCCTGGTGACCCAGACCACCCCCAGCATCGTCACCGCCGCCGGCATCAAGGGCCTGCAGTTCACCGAGGAGGTCGCGGCGGCCAACAAGGTGTCCAAGGAGCTCGCCAAGCGGGGCGTCAAGGCGCAGGTCGTCCTGGTCCACGAGGGCGACAACATCACCCCCAACCAGGACCCCAGCTCCTGCCCTGTCGTCCCCGGCAACGGCTCGCGGATCGCCACCGGCCTCGACCCGCAGATCGACCTGGTCATCAGCGGCCACAGCCACCAGGCGTACGTCTGCACGGTGAAGGACCCGGCGGGCCAGGACCGCGTCTACACCCAGGGCTCGTCGTTCGGCCGGGCGATCACCCAGATCGACTTCCAGGTCGACCGCAAGACGAAGGACATCGTCCGCTCCAGCGTCGTCGCCAAGAACAACGTGGTGACCCGCACCGTCACCCCGGACCCCGAGACCGAGGCGTACATCAAGACCTGGCAGGAGCGGGTCTCGACCGTCGCCAACAAGCCGATCGGCTCGATCACCGCCAACATCGGCCGCGGCACGAACGTGGGCGAGACCCCGCTGGGCGACCTGATCGCCGACGCGCAGCTTGAGGCGACCAAGGACGGCGGCAACGCGGAGATCGCGCTGATGAACCCGGGCGGCGTCCGCACCGACCTGTCCTACGCGCAGAGCGGCGCCGAGGGCGACGGCGTCGTGACGTACGGCGAGGCCTTCCAGGTGCAGCCGTTCAACAACCTCATGCAGGTCGTCACGCTCACCGGGGCCCAGCTCAAGGCGCTGCTGGAGCAGCAGATCTGGACGGTCGACCCGGTGACGGGCGGCCTCACGCAGCGGATCCTGCAGCCGTCCTCGTCGCTGACCTACACCTTCGACACGACGAAGCCGGTGGGCTCGCGGGTCTCCGACATCAAGATCAACGGCGCCGCGGTGACCGACACCCAGCAGATCCGGGTGGCCGCCAACAACTTCCTCGTCGGCGGCGGCGACGGCTTCACCGTCTTCACCCAGGGCACCGACCTGTGGAGCGGCCCGCTGGACATCGACGCGTTCGTCGCCTACATGGGCGCGCACTCGCCGATCGCCCCGCCGGCGACCGGCCGCATCAACCTCATCCAGTAATCACGAGAAACGGCGACGGCCCGTCCCCCTGGAGGGGGGCGGGCCGTCAGCGTCTGGCGGGTTCGGCCTCGTTCTGCTCGCCGCGGTCGGGGACGAAGCGGTAACCGACGTTGCGTACGGTTCCGATGAGCGCCTCATACTCGGCGCCCAGCTTGGCCCGCAGGCGCCGTACGTGCACGTCCACGGTGCGGGTGCCGCCGAAGTAGTCGTAGCCCCAGACCTCCTGCAGCAGCTGGGCGCGGGTGAAGACCCGGCCCGGGTGCTGCGCGAGGTATTTCAGCAGCTCGAACTCCTTGAAGGTGAGGTCCAGCGCGCGCCCGCGCAGCCGGGCCGTGTAGGTCGCCTCGTCGATCGACAGGTCGCCGCTGCGGATCTCGTCGGGGACCTCGTCGGCGGCGGCCAGCGACAGCCGCCCGACCGCCATCCGCAGCCGGGCCTCGACCTCCGCCGGACCCGCGGTGTCGAGGATCACGTCGTCCGCGCCCCACTCCGCCGTCATCGCCGCGAGGCCGCCCTCGGTCACGATCACCATCAGCGGACAGGTGACACCGGTCGTGCGCATCAGCCGACACAGGCTCTTGGCCTGCACGAGCTCACGGCGCGCGTCCACCAGGATGGCGTCCGCCGGGGGAGTGTCGATCAGCGCGGAGGCCTCGGCGGGCGCGACCCGCACCGAGTGCAGCAGCAGTCCGAGTGCCGGGAGCACCTCCGCCGACGGCTCCAGAGCGTTGGTCAGCAGGAGCAGATTGCTCACATGAGCCTCCTCGCACCATGTCGGCTCGGCGCCGTTTGCAGCACTGAAAACCGCGACAGCCGTTCAAACACGTAAGGACCCGGGGGCCACATCGCCCGAGTCCAATAATTCGTAGGGTAGCCCACACGAAGTTTGCGTCCAATGTGCGTCACCCGTGTGAACAACACGTCACGTGGTTTACCGCCGTAACGTGACGGTGACGGAGAGCTTCCGCGGGGTGACGTGAGAGTGAGGGGAACGGTACGCCATGGCCAGGGGAACCATCCGCTACTGGGCGGCGGCGAAGGAGGCCGCCGGCGTGCCGGAGGAGCCGTTCGACGCCGAGACGCTGGGAGATCTGCTCGCGGTGATCTCGCGCAACCCGGCGATCGAGCGCGTGTTGCGCCGGTGCTCCTTCCTCGTCGACGGCGCCCCGGCCGGCACGCGCGATCCGGCGACGATCGACCTCCCCGACGGCGCCGTGGTCGAAGTTTTACCCCCCTTCGCCGGGGGATGAGCGACCTTACGTGCCTCTCCCGTCGATCTTTGCCCCTCGCGTCGCCCAGAGCGGCACCTCGCCGCGTTGTCGTCGTCGCCCGTAGCCTCCGGCTACGAGCTCCTCCTCCGCCTTGCGATGCACCACTCTGGACACCGCTCGTTTCGGGCAAATCTTGCCGGTCAAGGCACTACCCTGATCGCAAAGGCGCCTTCGGAGGGGTCGGATGCGCAAGTTGGTCGTCGCCGTGGCCCTGCTGGCCATCGCGCTCGTCGTGCTCGACCGGGTCGCCGTGATCGGGGTGCAGCGCGAGATCGCCCGCCAGATCGAGGCCAAGTATGACCTCGAGGAGACCCCTTCGGTGCAGGTCAAGGGATTGCCGTTCCTCACCCAGGCCATCTCGGGGCGATACGAGGAGATCAGCATCGGCATCGGGAAGGTGGAGCGGGAGGGCGTGGAACTCGAACGAATCGACGCCACCGTCTACGGCGTCACCGCCCCGCTCTCCGACCTGATCCAGAACGCCGCGACCACGGAGATCAAGGCCGACCGCGTGACGGGCACCGTGGTCATCTCCCGGCAGACCCTGTCGGCCCGCGCGCCGCGCGGCATCAAGGTCGAGGGCACCGGCGACGACAAGATCCGCGTCTCGGGCAACGTGCCCGTGCTCGGAAACCAGGTGCCGGTCACCGCCGACATGAAGATCCAGGTGGTCAAGGGCGGGATACGGCTCACGCCCGCGAGCGTGAAGATCGCCGGAGGCATCCCCGTGCCTAACCCCGAGCGGTTCATCTCGTTCACGGTGCCGGTGAAGGACCTGCCGCTCAACCTCAGGATCACCCGCGTGAAGTCGACGAGCGAAGGGCTCGCGGTCCAGGGCACCGCGTCCGATGTCCCCCTTCGATGAGCCCCCGCGTGACGATGGTCACACCGCCGAACCGTCGCGGTCCGGCGTACGTGATGAGGGTGTGAGTCCAGCCGGAACAGCCGACGAGGAGCTCATACGCGCACTTTGGGAGGATCACGGAGGGCCGCTGTACGGCTACGTGCTGCGGCTGACCGGTGATCCGGGCAGGGCGGAGGACGTGGTGCAGGAGACGCTGCTTCGGGCCTGGCGGCATCCCTCCGGGCTCCAGGGACGTCCCGTTCGCGCGTGGCTGTTCACCGTCGCCCGCAACCTCGTCGTCGATCAGCACCGGGCCCGCAAGTCCAGGCCGCAGGAGACGGGGGACGAGGCGCTCGCCGTGCTGCCCGCCGACGACGAGCTGGAACGGGCCGTCGAGTCGTGGGGGATCGCGGAGGCGCTGGCCTCGCTCAGGGCGGAGCACCGCGAGGTGCTCCTGGAGACGTACTACCGGGGGAGATCGGTGAAGGAGGCGTCGGAGATCCTCGGCATCCCGCCGGGAACGGTGAAGTCGCGGACCTACTACGCCCTCCGGGCGCTGAAGCTCGCCCTGGAGGAACGGGGGCTGGCGCCATGACCTGCGAGGAGGTGCGGATCTCGCTCGGCTCGTACGTGCTGGGGGCGCTCGACGACGCAGAGACCGCCGAGGTCGAGGCCCACCTGGACACGTGCGCGGCCTGCCGGGCGGAGCTGTCCGAGCTGTCCGGGCTGCCGCCGCTGCTGGCCCGCGTGTCGGCCGAGGACATCGAGCGCGCCGCCGCGCCGCCGCGTGCCGTGCTCGACGGCGTCTTCGCGGGTGCGACGACGAGCGCGCCCCAAGCCGCGCAGCCCGTGCCCGAAGCCGTGTCCTTGGCGCTGGACGCGGTGGACGCGGTGGACGCCCCGCCCGCGCGTCGCGGGCGCCGATCCCGGGTGCTGCTGGCGCTCGCCGCGTCCGTCGTCGTCGCGGCCGCGGGTGGTACGGCGTGGGTGTCGGCGACGCTGCGGGGGACGGAGACGACGACGGCGGCGGGGTCGGCCGCGGCGGCCCCCGCCCAGGCGGACCAGGCAGGTCAGGGAGAGATGGCCCAGGACCAGTCGGCCCAGGACCAGTCGGCCCAGGACCAGTCGGCGAAGGATCAGAGGGCACAGGATCAGCGGGTGCAGGCCGACAGGTCGGCGGAGGCGCTCGTGGAGCCCTTCGCCGCCAAGGAGCCCCCGACGCCCATGCACTCGGCCGCGTCGTCGTCCGTGCCCTCGGCCGAGTCCTCCGCCGGGGGGGTGGCGCGAAAGGTCCAGCCGCCGCCCGCCGAGACGCCCGTGGCCGCGTCGCCCGTGCCGTCCGAGGTGCGCGGGAGCAGCGGCGACGTACGGATCGTCGTACGGCTCGTGCCGCACGACGGCGGCACGCAGGTCGTCGCCAGGGTCGCCGGCGTCCCGGCGGGCACGGTCTGCACGTTGCGCGCGGTGTCCAAGGACGGCGAGGTATCGACCCTCGGCAGCTGGACCGTGGGCAGGGGCGAGCTCCGCGGCCAGAACATGGTCCTCGAAGGCTCGACCGCGCTGCGCCCCGGCCAGATCGACCGGATCGAGCTCACCGACTCGGCCGGCCGCGTCCTGGTGACCGTCAGTCTGTGACCCTGCCGTTATCCGGCGCGGGAATCGGCCGCACCGGGCGTACGGTTGCAGACGGTGATGGCAGGAATCGCGACCCTCGCGGCCACGCTCGTGCTGGGCGTGGTCGTCGGGCTGCTCCTGAGACGGCGCGACGGAAGGATGCGAGTCGTGGGACACGCCGCGGTGACGAGTGCAGATCTCGGTGCCGACCTCGGCGAGCGCGCCACGCTCGTGCAGTTCTCGACCGCGTTCTGCCAGCCCTGCCGCGCGACCCGCCGCGTGCTGGACGAGGTGGCCGGCATGGTCCCCGGCGTCCGGCACGTGGAGATCGACGCGGAGTCGCGCCTCGATCTGGTGAGGCGCTTCGACGTGCTGCGCACCCCGACCGTGCTCGTCCTCGACGGGGCGGGCAACGTGGTGAAGAGGGCGTCCGGCCAGCCGCGGAAGGCCGACGTCATCGCCGTGCTCGGGGCGGCCGTGGACGGCGCGTCTCACGGGCCGTCTCAGCCATCGGACAAGGTGTGACAGATGCCGAGACGGAAGGTACTGTCGTGGTCATGACTCCCACGACAGAGCTGCTCACGAAGCGGCGCGCGGTGGACTTCTGCCGCGTGGCGACATCGCTCTGTCGCATGGCCTGAGGGTGATTCCTGCGGCTTCGTGCCGCGTTCCAAGAATCCTTCAGGAGCATCCCCACGATGCAGATCGACCCTCGTGGCCCGCGTTTCGGCGCGGCCGTGACCAGTGTGGTCCTCGCGGTCGTACTGGTCACTCAGAATCCCTGGCTGCTCGCCGCGCAGGCGATCGTCTTCGCGCTCGGCGCCGCTGACGCGTCGCCGTACGGGCTGGTCTTCCGCCGGTTCGTACGGCCGAGGTTGAGGCCGCCGGCCGAGATGGAGGACGCGGCGCCACCGCGGTTCGCGCAGGCCGTCGGGTTGGGGTTCGCGGTCGTGGGACTGATCGGATTCGCGGCGGGGATCACCGCACTGGCCTTGGGTGCGACAGCAGCGGCACTGCTGGCCGCCTTCCTCAACGCAGCGTTCGGCTTCTGCCTGGGCTGCGAAATGTACCTGCTCATTCGCCGTCTACAACCTGGGAGAATCCAATGAGCCGCTCCGCCGTTCTGGTGGACGCCGACTGGGTCGAGGCCAACCTCGACACGCCGGGTGTCGTGCTCGTCGAGGTCGACGAAGACACCAGCGCCTACGACAAGGGTCACATCCGCGGTGCCGTGAAGATCGACTGGCGGGCCGACCTGCAGGACCCGGTCCGCCGCGACTTCGTCGACAAGGCCGGTTTCGAGGCGCTGCTGTCGTCGCGCGGCATCGCCAACGACGACACCGTGATCCTCTACGGCGGCAACAACAACTGGTTCGCCGCCTACGCCTACTGGTACTTCAAGGTCTACGGCCACGAGAACGTCAAGCTGCTCGACGGCGGGCGCAAGAAGTGGGAGCTGGAGTCCCGCGAGCTGGTGACGGACGTCGTCGAGCGCCCGGCCACGCAGTACGTCGCCAAGGAGCCCAACAACGACATCCGCGCCTTCCGCGACGACGTCGTGGCGGCGATCGGCAAGCAGAACCTGGTCGACGTCCGCTCGCCCGACGAGTTCACCGGCAAGCTGCTCGCCCCGGCCCACCTGCCGCAGGAGCAGGCGCAGCGCGGCGGCCACGTGCCCACCGCCCGCAACATCCCGTGGTCGAAGGCGGCCAACGACGACGGCACCTTCCGCTCCGACGACGAACTCCGCGAGCTCTACTCCGGCGCCGGCGTGGACCTCTCCAAGGACACCATCGCCTACTGCCGCATCGGCGAGCGCTCCGCGCACACCTGGTTCGTGCTGCACGAGCTGCTCGACCAGCCCAACGTCAAGAACTACGACGGTTCGTGGACCGAGTACGGCTCGCTCGTGGGCGTGCCGATCGAGCTAGGGGAGGCCCGCTGATGACCACCATCCAGGGTTGCGCTGCTCCTGAGCAGACCGTCGCGCTGCCGGCCGGCATCGACCTGTCCAACCAGGCCGTGATCCAGGGCGTCGTCTCCGGCGCCGGCACGGCGTACGCCCGCCTGCTGGACCACAGCGGCGAGTTCACCGGCGAGGTCGTCGTCTCCGACGAGGGCATCTTCCGCTTCTTCGCCGCGCCCGGCCAGTGGACCGTCCGCATCATCGCCGGCGGTGGCGTCACCAAGGACGTCCCCGTCGAGGCCAAGCTCGGCGAGGTCGCCCAGCTCTCGGTCACCGTCTGATCCACCGCTTCACCAGAAGGCCGGTGCGTTCCCACGAACGCACCGGCCTTCTGCGTTTCCTGCCGGCGACTAGTATTACGTGCTACGTGTAATACGTGATGGGGACGAGCGCGATGCGACTGAACAGCAAGGGACAGGTGACCATTCCCGCCGAGATCCGGGAGAAGTACGGCCTGCACCCCGGCGACGAGGTCGACGTGATCGAAGTGGGGAACACCCTGCAGATCGTGCGCCGGGAGAGCAGCAGCACGCGGGGCAGCCGGGCCGCGCAGCGACTTCGGGGCAGTGCGACGACGTCCATGACCACGGACGAGATCATGGGGCTGCTGCGTGACGAGTAGCCCCCTGCGCGTCGTCCGCGAGCAGGTCACCCTCGTGGATTCCTGCGTCCTGCTCGACGTCGCCACCGATGACCCCAAGTGGGGGGCCTGGTCTGCCGATGCCCTGGCCCGGACGCTGGACGAGGGACGTCTGGTTCTCAATCCGGTCGTCTACTCCGAGGTGTCGGTCGGCTTCTCGAGCATCGAGCGCCTTGACGAGGCGTTGCCGCCCGAGGACTACGAGCGTGAGGACGTGCCCTTCGAGGCGGCCTTCCTCGCGGGCAAGGCGTTTCTCGCCTATCGCAGACGCGGGGGCGAGAAGAGGTCGCCGCTGCCCGACTTCTTCATCGGCGCGCACGCCGCGGTGCGGAAATACCGGCTACTCACCCGTGACACCACCCGATATCGGACCTACTTCCCCACAGTCGAGCTCATCGCTCCGTAGGGGGGACCGAGAGCCGATAGCATGCGGCAGGTGTCCGGAACGTCCGCACTTGCCGCCCCTCGCCAGGATGCCGCGCCGCGCCGGGCCTCCTGGACGATTTCGCCGTACGCGTTGCCGCTGAACGCCCTGCGGATCCTCGCCAGATGCGCCCTGCCGCTGATCCTCTGGTTCTCGGCCGGACGGCTGGTGCGGTGGGCGCTGCTCCTGCTGGCCGCCACCATCTCGCACGGCTCGTGGTATCAGGCCCGGCTGGTCCTGACGATGTTCCTGTTCACGCTCGTCGTGATGACGTCGCTCGCCACGACCGTCGGCATGCTGTACGTCGTCCGCGAGGCGTTGATGGAGACCCAGGCCCGGCGCGCGGGTGGCGAGGCCAAGGAGAGCCTGCTCAACGCGCTGAACCGGACCGCGCTCGTCTTCGCCGGCATCTACACGACCTGGGGGTTCGTCGCCGACGACGCCCGGGAGTTCGCCGACATCGACATGATGCGGCAGCCGGACCGCTACGTGCTCGACGCGGGAAGCGGCAACGACAGCGGGGTGGCGGCCGGGCTGCTCAACCTCGATCCGAAGGTCTCCCTGGCGACGATGATCGTCGCGTACGTGGTCAAGTGGTACTTCGGCCGTCGCCACGAGGCGGGGGAGGGCCGTTTCTCCGGCATCCTCGCCACGTTCGGGGAGCTCGCGTTCGCGTTCTACGGGCTCAACGCGATCGCCGCCGCCGTCGGGGCGCGCTCCGACTGGATCGGTCAGCGGTCCGCCGTCGCCGCCTGGCACGACTTCGCGGCCAACGCCGAGGAGAGCGTCCCGGGATGGAAGCCGGCCGCGGAGTGGCTGGGCGGCGTGTGGCCGCACGTCGTCGACGCCCTCGCCATCCCGCTCACATGGCTGACGATCGGCATCCTGGTCTACGGCGCGTACGCGGAGGACACCCGCACCACGATCAGGGGGACGCGCCTGGAGCAGGCGGCGGTCCACCTGGAGCGCACCCACAACTGGACGCGTCTCGCCCTCGCGAAGCTGAGCGCCGGCTGGACCGCGCGATGGATCCCGCTGCTCAACTCACTGCGCCTGACGGTGAGCGGGGGCGCCCCGCTGTTCGGGCTGTTCGCCCTCTGCTACGTCGGCCTGGACATCGGCGGCGACTATCTCCTCAGGGCCGGCCGCTATTTCACCGCAAGCGAGCAGCCGTACCTGTGGTTCGCGACCGGTGAGCCGGTCGTCTACGTCGTGGACCTGATCGTGACCCTGACGACGATGTGCCTGATCGCCGCCACGTTCGACCTCGCCGCGACCCGCCGCAGGCTCATCGCCGGAACCGGAGAACGTGATCGTCCCGCTCCGTCGAGCTGAAGGCGGCCTTCACGAAGTCTTCGGCGGACTGATCGGGCACGTCGCGGTAACTGCTCGGCCGTAGGACGACCTCGACCTCGTCGGCCACGGGCGGCGGCACCACGCCCATCATCTCCAGCCGATAGGGCGTGCCGATCTTGTTGTCCTTGACGTCGGGCGGCGTCTCGTCGTTCACCTTCTCCACCTGCCACGTGCGCCCGGCCCGGTCGGTGAACTTGACCTCCGCCGGTGCTCCGTGGCGAATGGCGCCCTCGGCGTCGAGCGCGGTCCTGGTGATCAGGATCTTCAGCCACTGGCGATCGGACCGCTCCGGCTTGCCGGTGGGATCCTTGATCTTCTCCACGGTGGCCCGCCATGACACGTGCTGCCAGACTCCCGCCTGGCCGGGCTGCACGGTTTGGACGATGTCGGCGGGCCGGCCGTACCTGTACGCCTGGTAGCCGAACGCCGTGGGGGCGCCGACGGCGAGCACGACGGACAGCACGGTTCCCCCCACGAGCAGGCCCGTACGCCGCTTGGGCGCGGCCGGCTCCTCCGGGGAAACCTCCGCGGGAACCTCCGCGGGCGCTGCCGCGGGCGGCACCCTGGGCGGCACCCTGGGCGGCATCCTGGGCGGCTCCGCGGGAGGCTCAGCGGACGACGGAGCGGGCGCGAGCGCCCCGGGCGGCGGCTGCCGGTTCGTCCGCAGCGCGGGGAAGGGCTGGGTGGACCTGTCCTCCCCCTCGGGCTCCTCGGGTTCAAGGGGCGGCCACACCCGCAGGTCGGTCGGCGGCTTCAGTGTGCCGGGGATGGGTATGGAGGGCGGCGCCGTCGGTACGGGCGGGGGAAGTGCCCCGCTGTAGGTGATGTCGGAGGGCTGCTCGGCCGGGGGCGCGAACCAGTCGCGGGCGTCGGGGCCGTTCCTCGGCGGGGTTCCGTCCATGGGCGTCTTGGTCATCGGCTCGCGCTCACGAGAGAGTGGTAGTCCTCCGCCTGTGAGATCAGCCGGCCGGCGGCGGCACCGGACAGCCCCAGGTCGATCTGCGCCTCGGGCGCGTAGTTGTCTCGCACCAGCGGGCTGACCGGAGGGATGAAGACGAGGTGCGCGCCCGGCACCGCGTCTTCGGGCACCTCGAAGACGAGCAGCCCGCTCGACCAGAACCCGGGCTGGATGTACTTGTTGAACAGCGTCAGGGAGTCGCTGACCTTGTCCGTCGGGTCATAGCGCCGGCCGTCCGCGGTCAGGAGGACCGGGGGGCTGAGCCTGCTCAGCTTGAAGGGCTCGCGCGCGCTCGTCGCCGAGACGTCGACCAGCAGGAACAGGTTGCTCGTGGCCACCTTGGACACCTTGTTGGAGTAGTCCGTGGTGTCCACGGCGTGAGCGGCCGTGACCGACAGGGCCTTGACGGTGAAGCGCTTGGTCTCCACCGTCTCGCCGATCCGGCCCTTGTAGGTCAGATAGGAGGTGCGCTGCTCGAAGGACACCGAGAAGTTCTGCTGTGCGTAGACCGCCGCCGCCGCGAGCACGATTCCCGCCACTCCGGCGGCGATCCGCCGCCCCACACCGCGCCGTGGCGGCTTCTTCCGCGCCGCGCGCCGTGCCGTGCGGCTCTCCACCTGGGTGATCGTCATCAGGTGCTCTCCTTCCGCACGGGAAGGGTGATCCGCGCGGCGACGTCGGGCTCGAAGTCGCCTTCGCCGTCTTCGTTCTCGCCGACGAGGAACCAGTAATGGGTCTGGTCGCGCATGCCGACCGTTTCGTACGCGAACGAGCCCACGTCGAGGCTGATCTCCGAGGGTGCGATCGCGGTGGGCTCGAGTTCGTACTTCACCACGACCGTGGTGGTGATCCCGGGTTGCAGCTGGTGGCTCTCGACGCCGAGACTGAGCACGGCGACGTCGGGGCCGTACTTGGTCTTGATCTCCGGGCGGGTCCGCAGCAGGGAGCTGGCGAAGGTCGTGCTCTGGTGGAAGCCCTTGCCGGGCTCGGGCATGACGCCGACCGAGGCGGTCTCCGTGCCCATGTTGGTGACCTTGAGGACGAGCTCCAGATAGCGCCTCTCGGTGTCGAAGTCGCCCTTTTCGGTGGTGTCGATCGCCTTGATGAACTGGGTGTGGAACTGCCCCTGGTCGATCACGTCCCCGGGCGAGACCGTGGGCGGCGGCTTCTCCGGGGCCTCCTCGAAACCGCCGAGTGCGGCGGTGACGCCGATGCCCACCACGGCCAGCGCGGTGGCGACCGGGACGAGGACCGGGCGTCGTCGGCGGGCGCCATTGGGGGATGACGTCATGGCAAGCGATCGTAGTACGACCACAGTTGCCCCATTGGTCGCATTGGTGCGGTCCCTCGCGCGGAAATACGTCCGAATGGCGAGAAGCGCGCCCTGACAGGGCTTCCAGCTCCTACGCTGAGACCGAGGCGGACATGGAGGGCCCGTGGGCGACCCGCACCCCGAGCATGCCCAGTTGCAGGCGGACCGGATCTACCTGGGCTGGCAGTACGCACTGCTGTACCCGGATCCCGGACCGCCGCCGAAGCGACCGGCGAGGGAGGACGTCACCGAGCCTCCGGTGGACACCGAGTGGGTCCACCGGGAGCGGCTGCAGAAGGATCTGCTCAACCGCCCGGTCAAGATCTTCCGTACGTTCATGGCCGTCGTGGCCGCCGGGATCCTGGTCCTCGGCGTGACCGGCCTGCTCACCTGGTCGTTCGTGCTGCTCGGCTTGGTCGCCGCCGGAGGCGTGGCCGCCATCTGCACCTACGCCATCCGGCAGGGCGACCGTACGGTCAACGAGCGGCTCGACGAGCGCCGGCGCAAGGCGCTGCGCGAGCAGGAACGCCGCCAGCGCGAGATCGTCATGGCCCAGGAGGAGCACGCCGCGAAATACCGCGACTGGGCCGAGAAGAAGAACCGCTTCGATCGGCAGATCACCTGGTATGCCGTGGCGGTGCCCGACGACATCGACCGGGTCGACGTGGCCGGGGGCACGCTGACCGGCTGGTCGGCGCTGGTCACGTTGATCGGCGCGACCCGGCTCTACAGCGGCGGCCACCTGACCGTGCTCGACCTGTCGGAGGGCGCGATCGCCAAGGACCTGATCGAGCTGGCGCGCAGGGGCGGGGACGACCCGCTCGTCTGGGTCCTCCCGGTGGACCTGCCCCGGCTCGACCTGGGCGCGACGCTCAAGCCCGAGGCGTTCGCCGACGTGCTCGCCCACGTGGTGAGCGTCAGCGAGGAGACCAGCAGGGACATCGGCTTCGACAACGCGATCCTGGAGCGCGTGCTGGAGGTCCTGGGCGAGAACGCGACGATCAGCCAGGTCACCGCCGCCCTGCGGGCGCTGGCCCAGGTGGGCGACCCGCGAGACGACATGAAGGACGGCCTGCTCACGGCGTCGCAGCTCGAACGCATCGGCACGCTGTTCGGCCGGGGCGTGGCCGACCGGGTGGTCATCGAGCGGGCCTGGGCGCTGGAGTCACAGCTGCGCAAGCTGGAGACGCTGGGCTCCCAGGCCGTACGGCTGCCGCCCGCGCGGCTGCGGGTCGTCAGCATGGACCGGCAGGCGGGGGTCTTCGGCAACCGGGTGCTCGGGACCTACGTCGCGACCGCGCTCACGCACATCCTGCGGCAGTCGCCGGCCAGCGAGCGGCCCTGGTATCACACGATCATCGTGGCGGGCGCGGACAAGCTGCGCGGCGACGTGCTCGACCGGCTCATGGACGCCTGCGAGACCTCGCGCACCGGGCTCGTGCTCACCTACCGCAGCCTCACCCCGACCGTGCGGGAACGGCTCGGCCGGGGACACGCGGCGGTCGCGTTCATGCGCCTGGGCAACGCCGAGGACGCCCGGGTGGCCAGCGAGCACGTCGGCACCGAGCACCGCCTGGAGCTCGCCCAGCTCACCGAGACGTTCAGCACGGCGGTGAACGGCCCGAGCGGCTACTACACCTCCACCGTCGGCGAGAGCCGTACGGAGGGGGAGGAGAAGGGCGAGGGCGACCTGCGCGAGGACATCACCGAGTCGACCGAGTGGGGGCGGCGCGCGCCCACGGTGGCCGACGGGGTCCTCCAGCGGTCGCGGGAGTTCCTGGTCGAGCCGCACCAGCTCCAGCAGCTCCCGACGACCTCCGTGATCGTCACCTATTCGACGGCGGAGGGACGCCAGGTGCGCCTCGCGGACGCGAACCCGGCGATACTCACCTTCCCCAAGACGACGCTGGGCGAGTTCGAGGAGATCCGGCGGGCCGCCCTCGCGCCCCCGGAGCCCGAGCCGGAGCCGGAGGAACCCGTGCTGCCCGACGTTCCCCCGAACCTGGGCCCCCCGCCGCCTCGCCTCGACTGGCGCAAGCGGTCATGAGGGGGCCCGCGTCAGATGTCCGTGCCGCCCGTGCCGCCCGTGCTGCCCGACGTTCCCCCGCTGCGCTTCCCCACGGTCGGGCCCCCGCCGCCCCGGCTCGACTGGCGCAAGCGGTCATGAGGGGGCCCGCGTCAGATGTCCGTGCCGCCCGTGCCGCCCGTGCTGCCCGACGTTCCCCCGAACCTGGGCCCCCCGCCGCCTCGCCTCGACTGGCGCAAGCGGTCATGACCGCCTCCGAAACGTCGTACGCGCCCATGACACCGTCCGCTCTCGGTAAGGGCATCGTCAACAGGGGTGTGCGGCCGTGATCGTTCGAGGAGTCTCTCCCCTGTTCGTCGTCACCTGAGGGGTCTGATGCAGCCGTTTCCCCTGAGCGGGCCGTGGTACCGGATTCAGGCGATCACCGCCCCATCGCGTAGTTCGTCCGCGGAGTGGGACTTCGTCACGGTGCTCCCCGCGGTCCTGTCCGCCGCGCAGCGCAACCGGCCGTTCGTCATCGGCTGGCTGTCGCGGGGTTCGGGTGCGCCGCTGGAGCTCATCACCAACGCGGGACCGCTCACACCGCCCAAGCCGCCCAAGCGCGCGGCGACCACGCCGGAGCCGCCGGTCACCGGCCCGCAGCCGCTGCTGTTCCCCGGCGGCGCGCGCGGCGTGGAGATCGGCGACGAGTGGCTGGCCGACCTTGCCGACCTCGTCTGGACGCCGTGCCCCGGCCGGCAGGCCCCGCCGCTGTACGGCAGGCGCGAGCCGGAGCCCGACGAGACCAAGCGGCCCACGCTGTTCGAGTCGACGCTGGTCACGCTCATGTCCCGGCCGTTCGCGTGGGTGGTGGTCGCCGAGCCGACCGACCTGCTCGACGCCGAGGTGGCCCACCTGCGCACCCAGCTCAACGTGCTGCGCCAGTATGGCGACGCCTCGGAGCGGTCGCGGTTCGACGCCGAGCGGGCCGAGCGCAGGATGCAGGAGCTCGACGCCTTCCGCGAGGCCGGGCTGTGGAACGTCCGGGTGCTGGCCGGCGCGGCCGGCCCCGACGAACTGCGCCAGATCGCGCCGGTGCTGGTCGGCTCGGTGGAGATGAGCCATCACCCCTATCGGCTGCGCAGCGCGATGTCGCTGCCCGCCCTGTCGGGCGACGGCGCCTGCGAGTCCGTGTACGGCTTCGGCGAGGCGCTGGCCGTCAACCTCCAGGACTCGGCCGACGGCGCGGCGGCGCCGTTCGCGGCGACGGCCGGGGCACTCGCCGCGCTCGCCGGGTTGCCGCGCCGCGAGGTGCCGGGGGTACGGGTGCTCGACGCGGGCTTCTTCGACGTGACGAGCGAGGCCGAGATCGAGGGGTCGGCGGAGACCGTCGATCTCGGCGCGATCGTCGACGGGCAGGACCGTGCGGTCGGGACGTTCCGGGTGCCGCTGGCCACGCTGAACCGCCACGCCTTCGTCACCGGCGCCACCGGCTCGGGCAAGTCGCAGACCGTACGCCACCTGCTGGAGCAGCTCACCAAGGCGGGCATCCCGTGGCTGGCGATCGAGCCGGCCAAGTCGGAGTACGCCGCGATGGCCGGCCGGGTGGAGCACCTGGCGCCGCTGACCGTCATCAACCCCTCGGCGCCCGACAACGTGCCGATCAGCGTCAACCCGCTCGCGCCTGAGCCCGGCTATCCCGTGCAGGCCCACATCGACATGGTCAGGGCGCTGTTCATGGCGGCGTTCGACGCCGAGGAGCCGTTCCCGCAGATCATGTCGCTGGCGCTGCAGCGCGTCTACGAGGCCAACGGCTGGGACGTGGTCACCGGCGGCGGCATCCCGGGGGCCGCCGTGCAGCCGGCCGTGCCCACCCTGGAGCAGCTCCAGCAGCAGGCGCTGGAGGTCATCCAGGAGATCGGCTACGGCAACGAGGTCCAGGCCGACGTCGAGGGCTTCATCAGTCTGCGCCTGCGCAGCCTGCGCGTCGGCAGCGCGGGCCGGTTCTTCGAGGGAGGCCACCCGGCCGACATCGGCGGCCTGCTCCAGCGCAACGTCGTGCTCGCCATCGAGGACGTGGCCAACGACGAGGACAAGGCGTTCCTCATGGGCACGCTGATCATCCGCATCGTGGAGCACCTGCGCATGCGCGCCCGCTCCGAACCGCGGGGCGAGGACGGCGCGGGCGGCCTGCGGCACGTCATCGTCATCGAGGAGGCCCACCGGCTGCTGCGCGACCGGGGCTCCCAGCGGGCCTCCACCCACGCCGTCGAGCTGCTGGCCGGGATGCTCGCCGAGATCAGGGCGTACGGCGAGGGCATCATCGTGGCCGAGCAGATCCCCACCAAGCTCGTCTCCGACGTGGTGAAGAACACCGCGCTCAAGGTCGTGCACCGGCTTCCGGCCGAGGACGACCGCGCGCTCGTCGGGGCGGCGATGAACCTGAGCGAGGACCAGTCGCGTCAGGTGGTGTCGCTCCAGCCGGGCTTCGCCGCGGTGTTCGCCGACGGCATGGACCGCCCGTTGCGCGTCCAGGTGCCGCTGGGCGAGGACCGCGAACGCGAGACGCTCGGCCCGGTGCCGCCCATCTGCGGGCGCCGTTCGGCCGCCTGCGGGCGCGAGTGCCGTACGGGGAAGGCGTGCACGCTGGTCGAGCTGCGCGAGGCCGACCTGCTCGCGGTGGCCCCGGAGTGGGCGTGGCTGCGGATCTGGACCGACACGGTCGTGCTCGCGTTCGTGACGAACCGGTCGCTGCCGGGCGTGCCGCGCGTGCTCGCCGACATCTGGGCGGAGCTGCCGGCCAAGCGGCGCGAGTGCCTGCTGGCCACGCTGGTCGAGCGGTCGGTCGCGCGCCGCGCCTGGTCGCTGCGCACGTGGTTCGACCCCGCGCTGCTCACCGAGAAGGCCGCCGAGGTCGCCGCCGGGCTGCTGGCGGCGGGCCAGGCGGACGGCGGGGAGAGCGAGCCGCCGATGCGGGCGGGCGAGCGGCCGGGCGCGGCCTGGGTGATTCCCCAGGTCCGCTGGCTGCACGAGGTGGACCGGCTGTTCCCGTTCGGGCATCCGGCGCCCAACCTGCGCAGCCCGGCCCCGGCGATGGAGTATCCGCTGTTCGGCACCGACCCCGCCGGCCGGCCGTACCCGCACCAGGGGGTCAACGGCGCCGAGCCGGCCGAGGGCGGGGTCGCCGTCGGCGTGCGCACCGAGCTGCTCGGCCACCGCGCCAAGGCGCTGCGCCACCACCCGCTGTCGATGGAGGTCGACCGCAACCGGGCCCTGGCCTGGCGGGTCATCCTGGGCGACGACGAGCACGAGGGCATCCAGCGCGACGTGACGACGGTCGCCATCGGGGTGGAGCCGCGCGAACGGGTCAAATACGTGGCCCAGACGATGAGCGCGGGCTGGCTGGAGACCGTGCTGTCCTGGCCGCGCCGGTTCGTCCTGCCGTTCGACGGCGACACCCCCGCGGAGCTGTCCTTCGGATCGTGATCCCCCAGCCCCGTAAGGAGTCCCGAGAGCCCATGCCCTCACCTCGCCTGCGGCGACTCGCGTCCCCGCTCACCTGGCACTGGGAGAACCAGCTCCCGCCACGCATGTCCGGCCTCACCGACACCGAGTGATCTTGCATGTGAACCGGGAGATCATCCACCACGGGGCCGAGATCGCGCTGCTCCGCGACCTCCTATCGGGCCACGCGGCCGGGTGA
The DNA here is from genome assembly GCF_012034195.1 of Microbispora sp. CL1-1. NCBI lineage: Bacteria > Bacillati > Actinomycetota > Actinomycetes > Streptosporangiales > Streptosporangiaceae > Microbispora > Microbispora sp. CL1-1. The sequence goes on along the minus strand of NZ_JAATEK010000045.1, from coordinate 39,238 downwards.
CCGCGGGACGCCGTAGAGCGGCGCAGGCGTCGGGCGGGCGGCGTGCGGGCGGCGTGCGGGCGTCGGGCAGGCGCCGGGCGCGGTTAGGATCTCGGCATGAGTCAGCTTCCGTTGCGGGCGCAGCTCGCCAGCGCCCTGGGCCGCACGGCCGCGACGCTGTCCAGGGCCACCGGGCGTGGCGACGGCTCGGTGATCGGCGGCAGGGTCGGCCTCATGCTGGAGCCCGACCTGCTGCGCAAGCTCGCGGCCGACCGCAAGCTCGTCCTGGTCAGCGCCACGAACGGCAAGACCACGACGACGCGTCTGATCACCTCGGCGCTGCAGGAGCTCGGCGACGTCGCGACCAACGCCTTCGGCGCCAACATGCCCGCCGGCCACGTGTCGGCGCTCGCCTCCAACAAGGACGCGCCGTACGGCGTGCTGGAGGTCGACGAGAAATACCTCCCCGAGGTCCTCGACACGACCCACGCCGGCATCGTCTGCCTCATGAACCTGAGCCGCGACCAGATGGACCGGGCGGCCGAGATCTGGCTGCTGGCCCAGAAGTGGCGCCGCGCCCTCGCCGGCAGGCCCGTGCACGTGATCGCCAACTGCGACGACCCGCTGGTCACCTGGAGCGCGTCCACCGCCGCCCGGGTCACCTGGGTGTCGGCGGGGCAGCGCTGGCGTGAGGACTCGTGGTGCTGCCCCGAGTGTGGCGGCCCGCTCGACCGCTCCGGCTTCGGTAACGGCGGCCAGGGCCTCACCGCGGCGCAGATGGCCGAGACCAACTGGGCGTGCCGTGAGTGCGCCTTCCGCCGGCCCGAGCCGAGCTGGGTGCTCGACGGGGAGTACGTGACCGATCCCCGGGGCCAGCACTGGCGCCTGGACCTCCAGCTTCCCGGCCAGGCCAACCGGGCGAACGCCGCCGTGGCGCTGGCGGTCGCCGAGACCCTCGGCCTCGACCCCGCCCGGGCGCTGCCCCGGCTGCGTACGGTCACCTCCGTCGCCGGGCGCTACACGACCGTGGAGCGGGACGGCCGGTCGCTGCGGCTGCTGCTGGCGAAGAACCCGGCCGGGTGGCTGGAGGCGTTCGACGTCGCCGACCCGGCGCTGCCGATCATCCTGTCGGTCAACGCGCAGGGGCCCGACGGCCGCGACACCTCCTGGCTGTGGGACGTCGACTACCGCATCCTGCGGGGCAGGCCCGTCCTCGTCACCGGCGAGCGCCGCCGCGACCTCGCGCTGCGGCTTGCCGTGGCCGAGGTCCCGTTCCAGCTCTGCGACTCGTTCGAGCAGGCGGTGGGCCTCCTCGCGCCCGGCAAGATCGACGTGATCGCCAACTACACCGCGTTCCAGCAGATCCGAGCGGAGTTCGGCCGTGCAGTCTGAATTGTCCATCGTCTGGATCTATCCCGACCTTCTCAGCACGTACGGGGACCAGGGCAACGTCCTGGTGCTGGAGCAGCGGGCCAGGGCCCGTGGCATCCGGACCAGGACCATCCACGTGCGGTCGTCCGACCCCGTGCCGCAGCAGGGCGACGTCTACCTGATCGGCGGCGGCGAGGACCGGCCGCAGATCCTCGGGGCCGAGCGGCTGCGCCGTGACGGCGGCCTGCACGCCGCGATCCAGCGCGGCGCCGCCCTGCTGGCGGTCTGCGCCGGTTACCAGATCATGGGCACGGTGTTCGGCGGCGAGGAAGGGCAGCCGGTGCCCGGCATCGGCCTGCTGGACATCAGCTCGGGGCGGGGCGAGCGGCGCTCCGTCGGCGAGCTGGCCGCCGAGGTGGACCCCGCGCTGGGGCTGCCCACGCTGACGGGCTTCGAGAACCACATGGGCGTGACCAGGCTCGGCCCCGGCGTGCGCCCGCTGTCGCGCACCATCGTCGGCACCGGCAACGGGGACGGCACCGAGGGCTGCTACGCGGGCCGCATCATCGGCACCTACCTGCACGGGCCGGCGCTCGCCCGCAACCCCGCGCTTGCCGACCTGCTGCTGAGCTGGGTGGCCGGGCCGCTGCCGCCGATCGACGACCGCTGGTATCAGGCGCTGCGCGACGAACGCCTGCGCGCGGTGCTGCCGAGCTGACCCGCCGGCGAACCACGGCTCGCCGGCAGAGCCAGGTCAGTAGACCAGCGCCTGCACGCCCTCGCCCAGGGCCTCCTCGACGAACGTGGAGGCCCCGGCGATGCGCACGCCGTCGATCACATCGTCAACGGTGATGCCCCTGCGGGCCGCGCACTGGGTGCACAGCGTGACCCTGCCCGCGGCGAGCACGGCGTCGAGCAGGTCCTCCAGCGGGGCGGCCTCGGCCAGGGTGAACTCCTTGGCCCGGCCCGGCAGCGCGAACCACGCGGATTCACCGGTCAGCCACAGCGAGACCGGGACACCGCTCGCCAGCGCGGCCGCCGCGATCGTGAACGCCTGGTTGCACCGCTCCGGGGCGTCCGCCCCCGCCGTCACCTTTATCACCAGTGATCTCGCCATGGTGTTGAGCCTAGTCCGCCGGGGGTGGGTGGTGTGTCGGCGCATGCCGTACAAGTTGGGCAATCGGCGCATGCCGCGCATGGTGTGAGGGGTTGCTCGCGCGCCTCTAAGCTCGTGTCTATGGACGTACATCCCGACCTCGAGCCGATCGCCTTCCTCCTGGGCCGCTGGGAGGGGGCCGGGGTGATCGGATATCCCACCATGGAGAGCGCCAACTTCGGCCAGGAGATCGTCTTCGGGCACACCGGGAAGCCGTTCCTGACCTACGAGAGCCGCACGTGGCTGCTCGACGCCGAGGGCGACAAGGTCCGGCCCCTGTCCACCGAGACGGGGTTCTGGCGGATCCAGCCCGAGCGCCAGATCGAGGTGTGCCTCGCGCACCCGACCGGCATCGTGGAGATCTACGTGGGAGAGGTCGTCTTCCACAAGATCGAGTTGCGTACGGACGTGGTCGCGCGGACCACGACGGCCAAGGAGTACAACGCGGGTCACCGGCTCTACGGCCTGGTCAACGGCAACCTCATGTACGCCTACGACATGGCGGCGATGGGGCACCCGCTGCAGTCGCACGCCTCGGCGGAGCTCAAGCGGGTCGGCGACTTCGAGTCCGAATAGCGAAAAAAAAGAACCCCGGGCGCGCTCCGCCTCGTTTGAGGCGGGCCGGCTGGACCATGGCCGGGACGGTAGTCGTCCGCGGCCGCCGGCTGCCCGGGGTTCCGGTGTCTGTCGAGGATTCGCCAGGATGTCGTCCGACATCCAGACGGAAGGTCCAGATGGACGAGTCCTAGCGGACAGCCACCTCGCTAGCCCAAGAATGATCAACCATTGTTTGGACCACCTCCCTTCTGCGTGCCTTCACGCTATGCGATCGTCCCGCGGGCGGGCAAACAATTTATGTGGTGACGTTCCCGCCCTCCCGCCGCAGCCGAGAAGACGCCCCCCGGGGCACGACTTACACTCTGGGCATGGCCGAGACTTGGCACGAGGAGCTGCGGGCTCGCGGCTACCGGATCACCCCCCAGCGTCAGCTCGTGCTGGAAGCGGTCACCGAGCTGGGACACGCCACGCCCGAGGACATCTGCTGCCGGGTGCAGCAGACGGCCAGGGGCGTCAACATCTCGACCGTCTATCGGACCCTCGAACTCCTGGAGGAGCTCGGGCTGGTCACCCACACCCACCTCGGTCACGGCGCCCCCACCTATCACCTCGCCTCCGAGGCCGACCACGTCCACCTCGTCTGCCGGGGGTGCGGCGAGGTCACCGAGGTGGCCCCCGAGATGGTGGACGGCCTCGTCTCGGCCCTGGACAAGGAACTGGGCTTCGCGACCGACGTCCGCCATCTAACGGTTTTCGGGTATTGCAGCAAATGTCGCCTATGAGTATTCTGGTCCGTTTTGGGGGCAATGCTCGAGTGCCGGTAGCGTGACGAGTGGCGCATACGCCGATCGTCAGGAGATGAGGGTGACCGTTCCCGCGGAGGCCGCCAGGCGGCGCATAGTCGAGCTTTTTCTGTCCAGCGAGGAGTCGTTGCTCCGGCGGTGGACCCAATTGTCCGGAGCGTCTCCCGATGACCTTCGTGACCTCTACCAGGCATTGCGCACCGCTCTGAGCAGCGACGCCGGGGACTTCGCCGACGTACGCGGGCTGCTCGCCGAGCTCTCCCGCGCCCGCGTCCGGCAGGGGCACACCCCCTCCGACACCGCGCGGCTCGTCTTCTCGCTCAAGGAGGCGTTGTACGAGGCGGCCGAGGCCGACGGCGGCCCGGAGGCGCTGCGCGGGTTCGTGTGGTTCTCCCGGCTCGTCGACGACCTGGGCCTGTTCACCTTCGAGACCTACACCGCCGCCCGGGAGAGGATCATCCTCGACCAGGCCGAGCAACTGCTCGAACTCTCCACGCCCGTGGTCAAGCTGTGGGAGGGCATCGTCGCAGTGCCGCTCGTCGGCACGCTCGACTCGGCCCGCACCCAGGTCGTCATGGAGAAGCTGCTCCAGACCCTGGTCGACACCGGCTCGGAGCACGCGGTCATCGACATCACCGGCGTGCCCGCCGTCGACACGCAGGTCGCCCAGCACCTGCTCAAGACCGTCGTCGCCGCCCGCCTCATGGGCGCGGAATGCGTGATCTCCGGCATCCGCCCGCAGATCGCGCACACGATCGTCACGCTGGGCATCGAGTTCGGCGACATCGTCACCAAGGCCTCGCTGGCCGACGCGCTGTCGTACGCGCTGAAGCGGAGCGGCGTGGAGATCACGGGCGCGGCGAAGACGCGGGTCGCGGTCAGGGCGGAGCGCGCCTGATGGAACGCGTGCCGATTCTCAAGCTCGGCGACATCCTGATCGTCTCGATCCAGATCGACCTCGACGACCAGAGCGTGCTGGCCCTGCAGGAGGACCTGGCGGACACGGTGGTCTCCACGGGTGCGCGCGGGGTCATCATCGACATCACGGCCGTCGAGATCGTCGACTCGTTCATCGGCCGCATGTTCTCCACGATCGCCGCGATCACCCGCATGCTCGACGCGGAGACCGTCGTGGTCGGCATGCGTCCCGCGGTGGCGATCACACTGGTCGAGCTGGGACTGTCGCTCGGCGGCGTGCGCACGGCCCTCAACCTGGAGAAGGGCGTCGCGATGCTGGAGCACGTCAGGGACGGCGCGGGGTGAGCGCGACCCGGGAGCTGCCCATCGCCACCAACGGCGACGTCGTCGTCGTGCGTCAGCAGACCAGGATCCTGGCGGCGGAGATCGGGCTCTCCCTGGTCGACCAGACGAAGATCGTGACCGCCGCCAGCGAACTGGCCAGGAACGCCCTTGTGCACGCCGGCGGGGGCCGGGTGCTGATCGAGATGCTGGAAGGCGGGCGGCGGCCGGGCCTGCGGCTCGTCTTCACCGACGAGGGGCCGGGCATCCCGGACATCGCGCAGGCGCTGACCGAGGGCTGGAGCACCGCAGGGGGGCTGGGACTCGGGCTGAGCGGCTCGCGGCGGCTCGTGGACGAGTTCGACCTCGTCTCCGCGCCCGGTGAGGGCACCCGCGTCACGGTCACCAAGTGGGGCCGGTGACATGACGATGCCGCACCGGTATGAGGACGTCTGGGTCTCCACCGCCGATCCGAGCGTGATCGGCGCGGTGCGCCGGACGGCGGTCGCCCTGGCCACGGCCTCGGGGTTCGACCAGAACCGCACCGGCCAGGTCGCGGTGGCGGTGACCGAGGCGGTCTCGAACCTGGTCAAGCACGCGGTGGACGGCTCCGTGCTCGTACGCCCCCACCTGGAGCGGCCGGGCGCGGTCGAGCTCGTGGCCGTCGACAGGGGCCCCGGAATCGCCGACCTCGGCCGCGCCCTGCGCGACGGCTACTCCACCTCGGGCACGCTCGGCATCGGCCTCGGGGCGATCGCCCGCATGGCCACCGGCTGGGACGTCTACTCGGTGCCCGGCAGAGGCACCGTGCTGGTCATGCACTTCACCCCGGACGGGCAGCCCGGCCCGCCGCTGCGGGTGAGCGGGCTGCGCCGCCCCATCGGCGAGGAGAGCGTGTGCGGCGACGCCTTCGCCTTCGCCGACGACGGCGACACGATCAGCGTGCTGGTCTGCGACGGCCTCGGCCACGGCGACCCCGCCGCGCACGCCTCCCGCGAGGCCGTACGGATCTTCATGGAGGAGCCGCACGCTCTTCCGGCCGCCGCCCTCGAACGCCTCCATCAGGGGCTGGGCCACACCCGGGGTGGAGCGGTCGCGGTCGTGCGGGTGGGCCGGGAGAGCGTCACGTTCGCCGGGCTGGGCAACGTCTCGGGCTGGATCGCGCACGCCGAGGGCCGTCAGGGGATGATCTCGCTGCCCGGCATCGCCGGGCACAAGGGCAGGCGTCCCCGGCAGTACGAGTACGCGCTGCCGCCGCACGCCACGGTGGTGCTGCACTCCGACGGCCTCACCGATCGCTGGGACCCCGCCTCCTTCCCCGGCTTGTTCGCCCACTCCCCGGCCGTGGTGGGCGCGACCCTGCTGCGCGACGCCGGCAGCCGCAGGGACGACGCCTGCGTCGTCACGGTCAAACAGGGGCAGTGATGGGCGAGGTACTCACCCGCGTGGAGATCCGCAGGGAGCAGGACGTCTTCGCCGTACGGCAACTCGGCCGTTGGATCGCCGAACTCGTCGGGCTGGAATCCCAGGACCAGATCCGGGTGGCGACGGCGCTCAGCGAGATCGGCCGTGAGGCGCTGACCCGGGGCGCCGGGAGCGTCGTCGTCTTCGACCTGCGCGAGGACAGGCTGGTCATCACCGTGGACTATCCCGGCGGCGCCGGCGTGGGGCAGACCGAGGGTGTGAAGCTGGCCGGTCGCATGGTCGACGAAGTCACGCTCTCGGCCGAGGAGGGACGCGTCACGCTGGTGAAGCGGGTGCCCGGGCACCACAGCCGCCGTACGCTCGACGGCATCCGCGCGGAGCTGGCCCGCCGCTCGCCGTCCACGGCGGCCCTCGACGTGCTGCGGGAGCAGAACAGGGAGCTGGCCGCCACCCTGGAGGAGGTGCTCCGGCTCAACGCGGAGCTGACCGAGACCAACCAGGGCGTCCTGGCGCTCTACAACCAGCTGTCGGCCGAGCTGGAGGAGACCAACCGCGGCGTCGTGGCGCTCTACGCCGAGCTGGACGAGAAGTCGTCGCAGCTTCGGCAGGCGGCCGAGGCCAGGCAGCGGTTCTGGGCCAGCGTGAGCCACGAGCTGCGACTGCCGCTCAACTCGATCATCGGGCTGGTGCGGCTGCTGCTCGGCTCGGGCGGCGATCCGCTCAGCGAGGAGCAGGAGCACCAGATCACGCTCATCGGCACGTCCGCGGAGACCCTGCTGGCGCTGGTGGGGGAGCTGCTCGACCTGGCCAAGGCCGAATCGGGGCGGCTGGACCCGCATCCGTCGATGGTGGACGTGGTCGCCCTGGCCGAGGAGCTGCGCATGACGCTCCAGCCCACCGGACCGGCCGACAGGGTCACGCTGTCGGTCGACGTGCCGGGCGAGATCGGCGAGATGCTCGTCGACGAGGGCATGCTGACCACCATCCTGCGCAACCTGCTGTCGAACGCGCTGAAGTTCACCGAATATGGGGAGGTGCGGCTGGCGGCCGTCGTGGACACCGCCATGGCGGAGGTCGTCTTCACCGTCACCGACACCGGCGTGGGCCTTTCCTCCGAGCACCTGGAGCGCGTCTTCGAGGAGTTCTACCAGGTGCCCGGGTCGCTGCAGCTCAGGGCGAAGGGCACCGGTCTCGGCCTGCCGTACGCGCGGAGGCTGGCGGAGGCCCTCGGCGGCACGCTGGAACTGGCGAGCACGCCGGGCGAGGGCACCACGGCCACGCTGCGGGTGCCGCACCGGACGTCCGGTCCGGAGGTGGGCCGGGTGCTCGTGGCCGACGACGACGCGGGCTTCCGCGCGGCGGCCCGGCGGATGCTCTTCGGGTTCGCGGCCGCGGTGGACGAGGCGGCCGACGGCGTCGAGGCCCTGGAGCTGATGCGTGAGCGGCCTCCGGAGGTGGTCCTGATCGACCTGCTCATGCCGCGCCTCGACGGCACGGCGCTGCTGCACCGGATGGCCGAGGACGACGCCCTGCGCGGCATTCCCGTGGTCGTCGTGTCGGTGGCGTCCGAGCAGCCGGGACCGCCGCACGTGTCGTCCGAGCAGCCGGGACCGCTCGAGCAGCGGGGGCCGCTGCATCCTGTGCTGCTGCCGAAGCACGGGCTGCGCAGGGACCGGCTTCTGGAGGCGATCCGGGAGGCCGTACGCGACAGCGCTGGGAACGTGAGCGCCGGGAACGTGAAGGGGGACGGGCATGGCACCCGAGATTGACATCGCGGCGACGGTGCTGGTCGTCGACGACGTCCCCACCAAGCGCTACATCCTGGCGAGCTGGCTGCGCCGCGGCGGGCACCGGGTCATCGAGGCCGGCGGCGGCGAGGAGGCGCTGGCCCTCGTCGGCGAGCTCAAGCCCGACCTCGTCATCCTCGACGTACGGATGCCCGACGTGGACGGCATCGAGGTGTGCGAGAAGATCAAGGCCGACCCGGAGACCTCCTCGATCCCGGTGATCCAGGTGTCCGGCAACGCCGTCACTCCGGCCGACCGCGCCGAGGGGCTGGAACGCGGAGCCGATGCGTACCTGTCGGAGCCGATCCAGCCCGACGAGTTCGCCGCGACCGTGCGGGCCACCCTGCGCTACTACCGGGCGCGGCAGCGTGCCGAGCGGATGGCGGCCAGGCTCAGCGAGCTGGCCGAGATCACGCTGGAGATGAACCAGGCGGAGGACTTCGAGTCGCTCCTGTCCGTGGCCGCCGAGGGCTGCTCCCGCCTGCTGGAGCGCTACTCGCGGGTGCTGGCGATCCCGCCGGACGGCAGGGTGCGCAGGTTCTCCGCCCGGCCGGGGGAGCACGCGGCGCCGCGGCTGGTCCATCCCGACACCCTGGAACGGCTGAGCACGATCTCCATCGGGGAGTCCCCCGGCGTGCAGACGTTCGAGGTCGACAATGAGACCTGGGCCCGCCTCGTGCCCGACAGCGACATCGTCGCCCGTGTGGCGGGCGTGCTGTGCCGTACGAAGACGGGCCGGTCACCGGTGTTCCTCGGGGTGGAGACGGACGCGCCGCTCGACGGCGAGGAGCTGAGCCTGCTGCGGCAGCTCGGCCAGGCGCTGGCGCTGGCGGTCGACGCGGCACGCGCCTACGCGGAGGAGCACATGATCTCGCTCACGTTGCAGCGCAGCCTGCTGCCCGCCGCGATCCCCCGGGTGCCCGGCCTGCGGATCAGCGTGCGCTATCAGCCCGCGGTGGACAACGTGGAGGTGGGCGGCGACTTCTACGAGGTCCTGCCCCTCGGCGACCGGGTGCTGGTCGCGCTCGGCGACGTGCAGGGCCACTCGCTGCACGCCGCCACCGTGATGGCCGAGCTGCGCTACGCGCTGCGGGCGTCGGTGATCGACGCCGTCGATCCCGCCCGGTCGATGAGCCTGCTCAACGCCGTCCTGCGGCGCTATCACCCCGGCATGACGGCGACCGTCTGCCTGATGCTGATCGATCCCGCGACGGGGGAGACCGAGATCGTCAACGCCGGGCACATCCCGCCGCTGGTGGCCGGCGCGGGAGCGGCCTATCACCGGTTCGGCAACCTGCTGCTCGGCGTGGCCCACGAGCAGTATCGGGTGGACCGGGTGCGGCTGCCCGACGACGCCACCGTTCTGCTGTTCACCGACGGGCTGATCGAGGACCGCGACAAGCTGCTCGACGAGAGCCTGGAGATCGCCCGCCAGCAGGCCGAGGACGTGGGCGACGACCTGGAGGGCTTCTGCGACCGGCTGATCGCCACCTTCGGCGCCCGTGAGGACGACGTCGCGCTGGTCGCCCTCCGGCGGGTGCCGCTCTGACGGTCGTCCACAGGCAGGGGGTCGTCCACAGGCGAGCCGTCCGTCGCCGCGACCGCTGTGGGGGACCGAATAGCCTTGGACACATGCGGAGCCCTTTGCTTGACACACCCGGCGCGGTCGCCGCGCAGGCGCCGGACGAGACGGTCGCGGCCCATTACGGCGATCCCTACGCCGAGCAGCGCGCACTGGCCGCCGGGCGGGCGCTGGTCGACCGGAGCAACCGCGAGGTCGTGCGGGTCAGCGGGCCCGACCGGCTGAGCTGGCTCAACAGCCTCAGCTCGCAGAAGCTCGACACGCTCCAGCCGGGCACGCCCGCCCAGGCGCTGCTGCTCGACCCGCAGGGCCGCGTCGAGCACCACCTCACGCTCGTGGACGACGGCGAGGCCGTGTGGGCCCACGTCGAGCCGGGCACCTCGGCCGAGCTGGTCGGTTTCCTGGAGAAGATGCGGTTCATGCTGCGGGTCGAGGTCGCCGACGTCACCTCGGACTACGCGGTGGTCTCGCTCGCCCCGCCGTCTCCGGACGCGAACGCCGGAACATCCGTGGAAGGGGCCGTCGCCATCGGCGGCGACCTGCTCGTGCCGCGCGAGCGGCTGGGCGGCCTCCCCGAGGCGCTGGGCCTGCGCCCCGCCGGCCTGTGGGCCTACGAGGCGCTGCGCATCGCCGCCCACGTGCCCAGGCTCGGATTCGAGACCGACCACAAGACGATCCCCCACGAGGTCGGCTGGATCGACGTGGCCGTGCACCTGAGCAAGGGGTGCTACCGGGGTCAGGAGACGGTCGCCCGCGTGCACAACCTCGGCCACCCGCCCCGCCGTCTGGTGTTCCTGCATCTCGACGGCAGCGTGGACGAGCTGCCGCCGCACGGCGCACCGGTGACCCTCGGCGTCGGCGCGCCGGCCGAGGCCGAGCCGGATGCCGCCGTGGAGGGCTCGGCCGCGCCGGGCCAGATCGGTTTCGTGGGCTCGTCGGCCCGCCACTACGAGCTCGGCCCGATCGCCCTCGCGGTCGTGAAGCGTACGGTGCCGGTGGACGTCGACCTGCTGGCCGGCGGCGTGGCGGCGAGCCAGGAGGTCGTGGTGCCGCCGGACGCCGGGCGCAACGTGACGATCGACCCCGCCCTGCGCCGCCGGATCCGATAACCCCCGTTCAACCGGGCCTGTTTACCTGGTCCCCGTCCGGCGGGCCCACCACCGCCGGGTGCAGAGCGCGGCGAGCACCGCGCCCGCCGCGTTGAGGAGCACGTCGTCCACGGAGCTCACCCGGCCGAGCCGCAGGCCGAACTGGAGGAGCTCGACGGTGAGCGAAGCGGTGGCCGCGACGGCGGCCACCGCCGCGGGAGAGCCGAAGCGCGCGGAGCGGACCGGGAGCATCGCGCCGAGCGCGGCGAAGACCAGGAGGTTGCCGCCGATCTGCACGACCGCCGCACCCGGTGACAGGAGCGCGAGCTGGCCCGCCAGGTCCACCAGGGGGACGACGTGCACGCCCTCCTCCACCCCCGGGGTGAGGATCATCCAGATCCAGGGTGCGGTCCCGGCCACCATGACCACATCCGCGACGGACGTCCGGAGCGGAGCGGGATGCCCCCGGCGGGCGCGGCGGCGAGTGAGCAGCAGGACGGCGAGAGCGGCCACGGGAACGGCGCACACGGTCGCGACGACGACATGTCCCCAGGTGCTCCACGCATCCCGCATCCGATCATGATGACAGGCCCGGGAAGGCCGCGGCGCTCAGACGTCCAGGACGAGGGTGATCGGGCCGTCGTTGGTGAGGCCGACCTTCATGTCGGCGCCGAAGACGCCCGTCTCCACCCGCGCGCCGAGCGTCCGGAGCTCGGCCACCACGGCGTCCACCAGGGGCTCGGCCACCGGGCCGGGCGCGGCGGCCTGCCAGGTGGGCCTGCGGCCCCTGCGCGCGTCGCCATACAGCGTGAACTGGCTGATCACCAGCAGCGGCGCGCCGATGTCGGAGCAGGACTTCTCGCCGTGCAGGATGCGCAGCCCCCACAGCTTGGCGGCGAGCCGGGCCGCCTCGGCGCGCCCGTCGGTGTGGGTGACGCCCACGAGCACGAGCAGACCGGGTTCGTCGATGGCGCCGACGACCTGACCATCCACCACAACGGACGCGGAGCTGACCCGCTGTACGACCGCACGCATGGCCCCGAATTCTGCCATGTCCGAGGGCTCCATAGACTGCCCGTCATGTCGGAGATGGTGGTCGAGGTCGTGCGGTCGGGGTTCGTCGAGTCGGTGCATCGCGCACGCGTGCATGTGATCGGGGCGGACGGCGACCCGGTTCTGGTGTGCGGGGACACCTCCAGCCTCGCGTCGCCGCGTTCGTCCATGAAGCCGCTGCAGGCGCTCGCGATGGTGCGGGCGGGCCTGCCGCTGGAGAACGAGCTGCTCGCGCTCGCGGCCGCGAGCCACAGCGGCGAGCCCTTCCATATCGACGGCGTACGGAAGATCCTCGCGGGCGCGGGGCTGGACGAGACCTTCCTGCGGTGCCCGGAGGACCTGCCTCTCGACGAGGAGGCGCGCCGCCAGGTGCTGCGGGAGCACGGCGCGCCCGGCCGGATCCTGATGAACTGCTCCGGCAAGCACGCGGCGATGCTCGCCACCTGTGTGGTCAACGGCTGGCCGACCGACGACTACCGCCATCCCGGTCACCCGTTGCAGCGGGCCATCCGCGCCACGGTCGAGGAGTTCACCGGGGAGCGGGTCGCGGCGACCGGCGTGGACGGCTGCGGCGCGCCGCTGTTCTTCGTCTCGATGGCGGGCGTGGCGCGTGCCTTCCGCGCCCTCACGCTCGCCCCGGCCGGCTCGCCGGAGCGGCGCGTCGCCGACGCGATGCGCGCGCACCCCGAGTGGACGAGCGGCACGACCCGGGCCGAGAACCTGCTGATGCGGGCCGTTCCCGGGTTGCTGGTGAAGTCGGGCGCGGAGGCGTTCGACGCCTTCGCCGACGCCGAGGGCCGGGCCGGGGCCGTGAAGATCGTGGACGGTGGCAGCCGGGCCCGCGTGCCGGTCACCGTCGCCGCGCTGCGCGCCGCCGGGATCGACGCCACCGAGCTGGCCGGGCTGGCCACCTCCCCGCTGTTCGGCGGCGGGGCCCCGGTCGGCGAGGTCCGCGTCCGCCCCGCCTGACGCGCGTCACTTCCACACGCGGTCGAGGAACGCCGCGATCAGCGGAGCGATCTCGGGGAGCCGGTCCTCCAGCGCGAAGTGACCGGTGTCGATGACGTGCAGCTCGGCGTCGGGCACGTCGCGCAGGTAGGCGTGCGCCCCGGGCTCGGGGAAGAACATGTCGTCGCGGCCCCACGTGATCAGCGTCGGCGGCCGGTGCTCGCGCAGCCAGGCCTGCCACCGCGGATAGAGCGCCACGTTGGTGTGGTAGTCGAAGGCCAGCGCCACCTGGGCCTCCTTGCGCCCCGGCAGGTCGAGGAAGTGCTGGTCGAGCGTCCATCCGTCCGGGGCCACGAGCCGCGGATCGGCCGTGCCGCTCTCGTACTGGCCGCGGGTCATCTCCAGCGTCAGCAGCGCCCGCACCCTCTCCTCGTCGCCCTCCACGTCGGGGCGCAGCGCGATGAAGTCCCGTGCGCCGTCCGACAGGCCCTCCTCGTACGCGTTGCCGTTCTGCACGACGAGACCGGCGATCCACTCGGGGTGCCGGGTCGCCAGCCGGAATCCCACCGGGGCGCCGAAGTCGAAGACGTACATGACGAACCGGGTCAGCCCGATCCGTTCGACGAAGCCCTCCATCACATCGGCGAGGGCGTCGAAGCTGTACGCGAAGCCAGGAGGCGTCTCGGTGTGCCCGAACCCGGGGTAGTCGGGCGCGATCAGCCGATAGCGGGATCCGAGCACGTCGATGAGCCGGCGGAACTGGTGGGACGCGGACGGGAACCCGTGCAGCAGCAGCATCACGGGGGCGTCCTCGCCGCCCTCGTCGGGCACCGACTCACGGTAGAAGACCCGCACGTCCCCGACCTCGACATGCCGGTGGAGCGTGTGCGGAACAGTGAACGGCGTCATGACTAATGCCTCCTTGCGTCGATGATGCATTAGTTCTAGCGATCGCCTGCCTAATGTGTCAATCGTTTGTATTAGCATTAGCCGCATGACCGACCTGGTCCCCTTCACCGGGGAGCCGCTCGCCCTCGACCTGGTCAACACCCGGCCGCGCACGCCGGACGGCCAGGCCGACCTGATCGCCACCGCCGAGGGGCTGCGCGCCTGGCTGAGCCTGCAGGCGGACCGGCTGGCCGGCGCGCTCCCGGAGGACGGGCAGGCGCGGCTGACCGGCGACGATCTGGCTTTGGTGCATGAGGTGCGTGAGCATGCGGCGGCCGCGATCGATCAGGTGAGGCGGGGCCTGCGGCCGCCGGAAGGCGCGCTGCGCGGTCTGAACAGGGCGCAGCGCGCGGCGCCCGCCGTCCGTGAGCTGGCCTGGGACGGCGCCGCCGTGACCGCCGTGCCGCACCGGGAGGGCCCGTGGGGTGCGCGGCTGGCGGCGGTGCTCGCCGAGGCGGTCGCCGACCTGCTGACCGACCCGGCGGTCACGACCGTGCGGAAATGCGAGGCCGACGACTGCGTGATGCTGTTCCTGCCCGCCCACCCACGCCGGCGCTGGTGCTCGGCGGCGCGGTGCGGCAACCGGGCCAGGGTCGCCCGGCACTACCGGCGTCGCCGGGGCCTCGACCCGGGCTCGCAGGGGCCCGGCCCCGAGGGAGAGGGCCCCGAGGGAGAGGGCTCAGAGGGAGCGGAACTGGCGGGAGGTCGAGATCGCCCCTGAGGTGGTCATGACGAACGTCCGCATCGAGTCGGCGAACCGGGACAGGTCCCACTCGGCGGGGCCCTGATACCAGTACAGGTGGTCGGTCTGCCGTCCGTTGCCGTCGAACGCGCTGACCACCCGCGCCCACCGGTCCACGCTGTCGAAGATCACCGCGTAGGGCAGGTAGCGGGAGAACAGCTCCACGCGCTGGCCCGGGGGGATGTCGTCGACGGCCGCCCCGGCCAGGTAGTCGCGGAACCCGAGCGTGTGCGCCAGGGCCGCCGCTCCCTTGGCCGTCTTGGCCGGCATGTACTGGGCGCCGAAGGCCAGTGCGGCTCCGGCGATGATCAGGGCCAGCCCCAGCAGGCCGTACGTCGTGAGCCAGGCGAGCACGACGGTGGCGATCACCCCGAGCGCGACGACCACCAGGCCGAGGGTCGTCCAGCGCGACCGGGTGGAGTCGGGCCGCCGGGCGAACCAGCCCTGCGTCACGACGTCCTGATAGAGCGCGTCGCGCACCGTGGCCAGGCGGGCGGCGAACGACCCGTGCAGCTCCGACAGCAGCACCCGGTCACGCCCGTCGAAGATCGCGTCGTGGAGGGCCCGCTCGTACGGCAGCAGGTCGCCGAGCCGGGCGCCGGGCAGCTTGACCAGGCACCAGTCGGGGGTGTCGTAGGTCTGGCGCGGCTGCTCGTCGATGCGCAGGAAGTTGCGCACGGCGAGGTCCACGATGGTCGCGGTCACGTCGACCACGTCGGCCTGCTCGTCGAACAGCGTGCCGATCTGCCCGGGACGCACGTCGTCGGGCGGGCTGAAGCGGCCGTCGCGGTGGCCGCTGACCGGGCCGGACTCGCTGCCGACCACGCGGGCGTCGCGGCCCCGCGTCCAGTAGAGCAGCCCGATGCCGCCCAGCAGCAGCACCAGCAGCGCGGCCAGCGAGCCGCCGGTCACCGCGTTCAGCGTGAACGCGGTGGACAGCTCGAACCTGCGCTCCAGGATCGGCCCGGCCCCCGTGGCGCCCTTCGGGTAGCCGACGACGACCGTGAGCGCCTGGCCCTCGCCGAGGCCCTGCTGCTCGAAGGTCGAGGTGGTGCCGGTCTCCTCGACCGAGGCGCTGGTGCAGGCGATGGCCGAGCTCGGCTCGCCGGCGAAGCAGGACAGGTTCTGCACCCGGCCCGGGCCGGTCACGGTGACGACCGCGTCCTGCACGGGGCCGGACACCGCGAACCAGCGCAGCTCCTCGCCCGAGGCCGTGGGCGTCACGGCGCCGGTCACGTCGTACTCCACCGTGCCCTTGAACGTCAGGGTCTCCCCGTCGTACGAGCCGCCCTTGACGTTGGAGATGCGATAGACGCGGTCGTGGCCGTCGTCGTAGCGGATCCGGGTGAGCGGCGTGCGCCGCACCGTCTCGCCGGCGGGGGTGACCGCCTCCTTCACGTGGAGCACGCCGTTCTTGCGGAGCTCCATCGTCACCTCGTCCTTCGCCGGAGCCGCGGCCTCCGCTGGGGTGACGGCATGTGCGGCGACGGCGTGCGCGGGGGATGCGGCGAGGACGGCGAGCAGTGCCGCCAGTCCGAGCCGGCGCGCGAGATCCACCATGAGCCGCAACCCTACCGGTCCCGGTGCTCCAACCGAGGATCGGATGCGAACCGGCCAACCGGTCAGGAATCGAGAAGCCCCGGGAACACCCCCGGTCATAGCGTCGTGGGCATGGAACTCACCTTGCACTACTGCTACATCACGGTCGACGACGGCGACGCGGCGCTCGCCTTCTATCGGGACGTGCTCGGCCTCGAACTCCGCAACGACGTCGGATACGCGGGCGCCCGCTGGCTCACCATGGGCCCGGTGTCCCAGCCCGACGTCAACATCGTCCTCGAAACCGTCAACGCCGACCCGACCGCCTCCCCGGAGGAGCGCGCGGCGCTGAGCGACCTGCTCGCGAAGGGCAGGCTGCGCGCCGTCGTCTTCGCCACCCCCGACTGCGACGCGACGTTCGAGAAGATCCGCCAGTCCGGCGCCGAGGTCCTGCAGGAGCCGATCGACCAGCCGTACGGCGTCCGCGACTGCGCCTTCCGCGACCCGGCCGGCAACATGGTCCGCTTCCAGCAGCTCGCCAAGGGCTGACCCGGCGCCGCCCGGACACCACCGCCGTGCCCCGCGCGACCCCCAGCCCCGGCTCCGCCGCCGGGATTCCGGCGCCTCCTGCCGGGGGCGCCGGATCGGTAGGGTTACCGTCCATGGGACACACCCGGGTCTACCGGAACGGAACCCTGGAGGCCGAGGGCTTTCCGGTCGCCGACGTCTCCGAGAAGGTCAGGGACCCGTCGGCGGTGGTGTGGTTCGACATGTGCGCCCCCACCGAGGAGGACCTCCACGCCATCAGCGAGGAGCTGGGACTGCACGCCCTGGCCGTGGAGGACGCGCTGCAGCACCGGCAGCGGCCCAAGCTCGACGTCTACGACAGCCACATGTTCCTCAGCGTCTACGCGGCGGCCTTCGACAGCGCGTCGGGCCGGGTGCGCGTCGCCCCCGCCGCCGCCTTCATCACGAAGAACGCGCTGGTCACCGTGCGCCAGTCGGACGACTTCTCCATCGAGGAGGTGATGCGGCGCTGGGACGAGGGGGCGGACCTGGCCCGGCACGGCGTCGCGTTCCTGGTGCACGGCCTGCTCGACTACGTGGTGGACAGCCACTTCGAGGCAGTCGAGGCGATGGACGAGCAGGTCGAAGACCTGGAGGGCACGGTGTTCGGCGACCGGCCCGTCAGCTCCGAGGACCAGCGGCGCACGTTCGAGCTGCGCAAGAGCCTGGTCACGCTGCGCCGGATCGTGATGCCCATGCGGGAGGCCGTGAACACGCTGCTGCGCCGCAACGGCCTGATCGGCGACGGCGAGATGACGCCGTACTTCCAGGACGTGTACGACCAGGTGCTGCGGGCCACGGAGTGGACGGAGTCGCTGCGCGACCTGGTCAGCAACATCCGCGAGACGCACCTGACCATGCAGGGCAACAGGATGAACCTCATCATGAAGCGGGTGACGAGCTGGGCCGCGATCATCGCGGTGCCCACGCTGATCACCGGCTTCTACGGCCAGAACATCCCGTTTCCCGGCTTCGGGCACGCGTTGGGGTTCTGGACGTCCACCACGCTGATCGTCGTCGCCTCGGCGGCGCTCTATCGGGTGTTCCGGGCCCGAGACTGGCTCTGAGCCCGGCGCCTCGGCCGGCCTGTCACCCGGTGTCTGTCACCCGGCCTGTCACCCGGTCTGTCACCAGGGTCCGTACGGCCCCTGGTTGCCGCTGCCGCCCCGGTAGCCGTTGACCGCGGGCTTCACGTCGGCGAGGTAGATGCCCGCCGCGATGACGGCGGCGATCGTGAAGATGTTGGGCAGCCCCATGCCCATGCCGAGGTAATTGATCGCGGCGGCGAAGGTGAACAGCGTCGCAAGGCCGAGGATGATCAGCCAGAGGGGCTTGGTCTGCTTGCCGGCCGCGGGGAAGGCGTTCGCGGGGATCCGCAGGGCGTGCACCAGTGCCCAGCCGGACAACACGAAGGCCCCGACGGACAGCAGCCAGAAGATGATGTCGAGGATGCCGTACAGCCCGAACATGGACGCTCCCACACGGTCACAGTCACTGACGCCCCCAGACTAGTGGGCGGCGCCGACACGTGGCGCGGGCGCGAAGGACCGGTTCCCGTGGGAAGCGAAACGGCGGCGGCCCGCCTCCCCCGGAGGGAAGGCGGGCCGCCGCCGTGTGGTTCGCGTTGGCCGCGGATCAGCTCCGGGCAGTGGCGCGGGCGCGACCGGTGCGCTTGGTGGTGCTCTTGGCGGCGATCGCCGGCTCGGCGGTCTCGGAGACCTCCGTCAGCTCCAGCGCGGCCTCGCCGCTCACGCGGCTGACGACCTTGCGGCCACGGCTGGCCAGGTCGTCGTACAGCCGGGTGACCCGGGCGGCGGCGTCGGCGGCGTAGCCCTTGGCCTTCTCGGGCAGCTCACGGGCGACGGTCTCGGCCTTGTCCTGCACGGTGGAGGCGTAGCCCTTGGCCTTCTCGGGCAGCTCACGGGCGACGGTCTCCGCCTTGTCCTGCACGGTGGAGGCGTAGGCGCGGGCCTTCTCCACGGCGAAGTCGCCGGCGCCGGTGAGCGCGTAGAACGGCTTCGACTCCGTGATCTTCTTGGCCTGGGTTGTGATGGTCATGGGTTATCCTTCCCTCGAATCCGGTGTAATGCCGTCGCGTGGGAGAACCGGGTCGTCCCCGAGATGCTCAGCCGATTGCGGCGGCTGGGCGGAGTCGGCCCGGTTCTCCTTGCGAAACGACTCGTAGATGTCGATCAGCACCTGGCGTTGCCGCCCGGTGAGCGTGACGTCGGCCCGGATCGCGGCCAGCACGTCGCTGTGCGGCTCGCGGTCCTCGATGAGACCGGCCTGGACGTAGAGCGCCTGGGCGGAGATGTGCAGACCCTTCGCGATCTGGTTCAGGATCTCCGCGCTCGGCTTGCGCAGGCCCCGTTCCACCTGGCTCAGGTAAGGATTGGACACACCTGCCTGCGCGGCGAGCTGACGAAGCGAGATCTTCGCCTGCTGCCGCTGCTGGCGGATGTACTCACCGAGCGAGGCGACCTTGGGCAGTTCCATGCCCCCAGTCTGCCTCGCGCTGCTTGCAATTGCAAACACGATGGATAGTTCCAGCTAGCACCCATGGCCGGGCAAGAGCCGGGTCAACCGGGAAGCAGCCAGAGCAGCGGGGCGCTGATGGCGAGCACCACCGAGATGGCCAGGATCAGGAAGCGGTGGGCGGCCGGAAGCGTGACCTCGGGCCGTACGAGCCGGTCGACCCTGGCCATCACGCTGGACGGCGCGGACACGCCGAGCGCGCCCTGCGGCGTGGGCAGCGCCGCCGACGCGCCGAAGCGCAGCAGGGCGGTGGCCAGCCTGCGCGGGCAGCACCGCTGCCGGGCGCGGTCGTCGGCGGCCATCTCGACCAGCAGCTCCACCGACGCCTGCGCGTCGCGGACCAGCCTCGACCACGGCAGCGCGCGGCGCAGCGCGGCGAACGGCAGGAGCACCAGGTCGTGGCGCTCGCGCACATGGGCGGCCTCGTGCGCGAGCACGGCCTCCAGCTCCGCGGACGACAGCAGGTGCAGCGTCCCGTCGCTGATGACGACCTCCGACTTGAGCCCCGGCAGGCAGTAGGCGGCGGCCCCGGGAAAGTCGACCACCCGCACGCCGGGCACGGCCGGCTCGTCCCTGGCGACCAGCGAGAGCAGGAGCCGGTGGCGGCGGCGGGCCCGCAGCGTCTGCGCGCCTGCGGCGAGAGGCAGGGTCACCAGCACCGCGAGCAGCGCCAGGCCGGCGATCAGCGCGGCCAGCCGCAGGTAGTCGTACGGCTGTCGCGCGCCGAACTCCACGCTCAGCAGGAACTCCGCGAACCCGTGCACGATGCCCTTGCGGTAGGGGTCGAGCGCGAAGGCGAGCAGGGCGCCGATGGAGGCGAGCCCCCACGTCAGCCCGAGCGACTGCCACAGCAGGATCGCCGTGCGCGGTGCGCGCCAGGTCCAGCGCGCGAACGTCAGCCGCCACGCGGCGACCGCGCAGATCATCGCGAGCGCCGCGAGGACCGCCGCCGCGATCACTCTTCCTCCAGCTCCGTGAGGGCTTTCAGCAGGATCTCGGCCTCGGACCCGGAGACGGCGCGGGCGAAGCGGGTCAGCGCCGCGTCGCGGTCGCCGGTGAGGTCCAGGGCTTCGAGCATCAGCTCGGCGACGTACGCGTCACGGCTCGCGGCCGGCTGGTAGCGCCAGGCGCGGCCGTCGCGGGTGCGGTTGAGGAAGCCCTTGCGGGCCAGCCGGTCGAGCACGGTCATCACGGTCGTCGGCGCGAGGTCGCGGTCTTCGATGAGGCGCCCCACCTCGCGGGCGGTGAGCGGGGTGTTCTCCGCCCAGAGGATGTCCATGATGCTGCGTTCGAGCTCTCCCAGTCCCTTCACGTGATTCAGCCTACCCGGGGTAGTACTACGTCCTGTAGAGAGGTGGGTGGCATGAAAATCGTTCTGGTCGAAGGTGACATCACCGAGCAGCGGGTGGACGCGATCGTCAACGCGGCCAACTCCTCGCTCATGGGCGGCGGAGGGGTGGACGGAGCCATACACCGGCGCGGCGGCCCCGAGATCCTCGAGGAGTGCCGGGCGCTGCGCGCCTCCCGCTACGGGAGAGGGCTGCCGACCGGGCAGGCGGTCGCGACCACCGCCGGGCGTCTGCCCGCGCGATGGGTGATCCACACGGTCGGGCCCGTGCACTCGCGGAGCGAGGACCGATCCCATCTGCTCGCCTCCTGCTATCGGGAGTCGCTCGTCGTCGCCGACGCGCTGGGCGCCGGCACGGTGGCGTTCCCCGCGATCTCCACGGGGATCTACCGGTGGCCGGTCGAGGACGCCGCCCGCGTCGCGATCACCGCGGTACGGCAGGCGGCCCCGGCCGTGGTGGAAGAGGTGCGCTTCGTACTGTTCAACACCGCAGCTTATGCCGTGTTCGAATCGGCTCTACAGGACATTGGCTAAGCATTAGGCCAAAACTTTCACAGCCACTTGAGCATGTAGATCTCGTCGCGGTCGTCGCCGGGGGTCACCCGGATCGAGCGGGGCACCCGCCCGACCTCCTGGTAGCCCACGCTCGCGTAGAAGCGGTCGACCCCGGTGCCGCCGCGGCAGGTGAGCTGCAACGCCTCCAGGCCGAGCGACCTGGCGGCGTCGTCGGCGGCGAGCAGCAGCGCCCGGCCATACCCCTTGCCCTGGTGCTTGGGGTGGACCTGCACGCGCAGCAGCCACCGCCAGTGCGCCCGCAGGCCCGAGCCGTTGTCGCCCAGGATGAGCCACGCGCCGGGGGCGCCGTCGTCGCCGAAGCCGACGAGGAGGCTGTCGGGGGCCTGCGGCCCGGCGGCGGCGCGCGTGCGGGCGAACGCCCGGTCCGCCGTCGGCCTGATGTCCTCCGGCGTCACGGGAGGCACGAAGCCCACCGCGCCGCCCGCGTTGGTGACCTCCGCCCAGCAGCTCAGGAGCTCCTCGAAGAGCTCGGGGGTCATCTCCGGGTCGAGGACGAAACGCATGGGCCGGACGTTATCAACCGCCTCGTACGTCAACCGCGGGGGGAGACGCTGCTCCAGGGCAGGGTCAGCTCGCCGAGCCGCCAGCGGCCGGGACCGCCGGTCGGCGGGGTCGTCTCCACCGGCCAGTCGCGCGCCAGCAGCTCGGCCGCCTTGATCCAGCGCTGGCGCGTGCCGTACGCGCCGAAGGAGGCGCAGGTCGCCCAGGCGCGGTCCCAGTCGGCGAGGAACGCGTGGATCCGCTCGCCGGGCACGTTGCGGTGGATCAGCGTCTTGGGCAGGCGTTCGGCCAGGTCGGAGGGGCGTCCGAAGCCGGTGAACCGGGCCGCGAGGGTGAGCGTGCGCGGCCCCTCCGCGCCGAGCGCCACCCAGGTCGCCCGGTGGCCGACCTCAGAGCAGGTGCCCTCCACGAGCACGCCCGAGGGATGCAGGCCGGCCCGCAGCCGGTGCCAGTGCTCCCACGCCTCGGCCTCGCCGTACTGCCGCAGCACGTTGAAGGCGCGCACGATCATCGGCGGCCGGGGGACCGGCAGCTCGAAGCCGCCCCTGACGAACGACAACCCCTCCCGCTCGTACGGCTTGGCCGCCGCGACCCGCTCGGGGGCGATCTCCACGCCCACCACCTCGACCGTCGGGCAGACCCGGCGCAGCCGGGTGAACAGCTCCGTCGTCGTGGTGTGGGACGCGCCGTAGCCGAGGTCCACGACCAGCGGCGCCGCCCCCGCCCTGGCCGAGCGCAGCAGCGGGCCGTACACGGCGGCGATCCAGCGGTCGCAGCGGCGCAGCCGGTTGTGCCCGGTGGTGCCCCGCGTGACCGCGCCGACGGGCCGGCCCGGGCGCGCCGGCCTCATGTCCCCGCTGCGACCCGGTGCACCTTGTGCTGGGCGGCCTGCGCGCGGGGCCGGACGACCAGCCTGTCGATGTTCACGTGCGACGGGCGGGTCACGGCGAAGGCGATCACGTCGGCGACGTCGTCCGCGGTCAGCGGGTCGGGGACGCCCTCGTAGACCTTGGCGGCCCGCTCGGCGTCGCCGCGGAAGCGGGTCAGCGCGAACTCGTCGGTCTTCACCATGCCCGGCGCGATCTCGACGACCCGCACCGGGTCGCCGCACAGCTCCAGGCGGAGGGTCTCGGTCATCGAGGTCTGCGCGTGCTTGGCCGCGCAGTAGCCGCCGCCCCCCTCGTACGACACCAGCCCGGCCGTCGAGGTGAGCATCACGAGCACGCCGTCGCCCGACGCGATGAGCTTCGGCAGCAGGGCCCTGGTCATGCGCAGGCTCCCGAGCACGTTCACGTCGTACATGCGCTGCCAGTCGTCCACCCGGCCCTCGGCCACCGGTTCGAGCCCGAACGCGCCGCCCGCGTTGTTGACCAGGACGTCGCAGCGGTCCAGCGAGGAGGCCAGCGCGTCCACCGACGCCTGGTCGGTCACGTCCAGCGTCACCGGGCGGATGCCGGGCACCTCGGCCGCGAGCTCGTCGAGACGGTCGCGCCGTCGCGCCGCCGCCACAACCCGGTATCCCTCCGCGGCGAGCCGGCGGGCCGTCGCCTCGCCGATGCCGCTGCTCGCGCCGGTCACCACCGCGGTCCTGACCACGGTCTCGGTCGCCCCGGGACCGGTCGCGGGACCGGTCGCGGGATTGGTCATCGTCACCGCCATCGTCCTTCCATATCGCCTCAATCGGCAGGCGACATCCTCTCAGGACCCCCGGCGCTCACAGATGTCGGGGAATCCGGTGATGATTTTGGTGGTTATAACGCTCTCGGAGGTGGTTCGGGTGTCGGTGTTACGGCGTCGGGTCAACCGCGTCGCGACCATCAGCGTGCACACGTCCCCGCTGGACCAGCCAGGCACGGGGGACGCGGGCGGCATGAATGTCTACATTCTCGAGGTCGCCAAACGGCTCGCGGCGCTGGGCATCGAGGTGGAGATCTTCACCCGCCGCACGGCCCGTGACCTGCCGCCGGTCGCCGAGCTGACCCCGGGCGTGCTCGTCCGCCACGTCACCGCCGGGCCGTACGAGGAGCTCGACCGGGCCGATCTGCCCGGGCAGCTGTGCGGCTTCCTGTCCGGCGTGCTGCGCACCGAGGCGATGTACGACCCCGGCCGCTACGACGTGATCCACTCGCACTACTGGCTGTCGGGCCAGGTGGGCTGGCTGGCCAAGGAGCGCTGGGGCGTGCCGCTCGTGCACACCATGCACACGATGGCCAAGGTGAAGAACCTCCTGCTCGCCGAGGGCGACAAGCCCGAGCCGGCGGTGCGCGTGCTCGGCGAGGAGCAGGTCGTGGAGGTCGCCGACCGCCTGGTCGCCAACACCGCCGCCGAGGCCGAGGAGCTGATCAGCCTGTACGGCGCGCCGCGCGAGCGCGTGGCGGTCGTCAACCCCGGCGTGAACCTCGCCGTCTTCCAGCCCGCGTCAAAGGGTGCGGCACGCCGCCGTCTCGGCCTGCCGCAGGACGCCCACGTGCTGCTCTTCGTGGGCCGCATCCAGCCGCTCAAGGCCCCCGACGTGCTGCTCAGGGCCGCCGCCCGGATGCTCGTGGAGGACCCCTCGCTGCGCTCGCGGCTCCTGGTGGCCTGCGTGGGCGGGCCCAGCGGCAACGGCCTCGCCCGCCCCTCCCTGCTCAGCGACCTCGCGGCCGAGCTGGGCATCACCGACGTCGTACGGCTCGCGCCGCCCGCGCCGCAGCCGGAGCTGGCCGACTGGTATCGGGCCGCCGACGTGACCGTCGTGCCCTCCTACAACGAGTCGTTCGGGCTGGTCGCGCTGGAGTCGCAGGCGTGCGGCACGCCGGTCGTCGCCGCGGCGGTCGGCGGCCTGCGCACGGCCGTCAAGGACGGCGTGTCCGGGGTGCTGGTGGCGGGCCACAACCCGCACGACTGGGCGCGGGAGCTCGCCGTGCTGGCACGGCGTCCGGACCGGCTCGCCGAGCTGGCCGCCAACGCCGTGCACCACGCCACGGGCTTCGGCTGGTCGGCGACGGCCGCCCGGCTGGCCGACGTCTACGCCGGCGCCATGGCCCAGCTCCACCAGACCCCCGTCGCGGTCAGCTCGTAGTGTGGGGCGTATGAGACCGGATCTGGAAGCGGTCATCGCGTCGGCGCTGGAGTCCGCCGAGCTGTCCTACGAGCGGCCGAAGCCGGGCGCGTTCCTGGTCAGGCTGCCGGGCCAGCACAAGCTCGCCACGCTGACCTGGCTCGTCATCGGCGACCAGGCGCTCAACATCGAGGCGTTCTTCTGCCGGCAGCCCGACGAGAACCACGCCGAGTTCTACCGCTGGCTGCTGCACAAGAACGGCTCGATGTACGGTGTCCACTTCGCCGTCGACGCCACCGGCGACGTGCACCTGGTCGGCCGGCTGCCGCTCGACGCGGTGACCGAGGAGGAGATCGACCGGGTGCTCGGCTGCGTCCTCACCTACTCGGACGAGTCGTTCGACCGCGCGCTGGAGCTGGGCTTCGCGTCGTCCATCAAGCGCGAGTGGGAGTGGCGGGTCAAGCGCGGCGAGTCGCTGGCCAACCTGCGGGCCTTCGCGCGGGTGGTCGAGTCCTGACCAACGGGGCCTCTGCCGCACGCCGATAGGATTGGCCGTATGGCGACTTTGGTGCTGCTGCGGCACGGCGAGAGCGAATGGAATGTCAAAGGCCTGTTCACCGGCTGGGTGGACGTCACACTCTCGCCGACCGGCGAGGAGGAGGCGCGGCGCGGTGGTCAGCTGCTGCTTGAGGCCGGCATCCGGCCCGACGTGGTGCACACCTCGGTGCTCACCCGGGCCATCAAGACCGCCGACCTCGCGCTTGAGGCGGCCGACCTGCTGTGGCTGCCGGTCAAGCGTTCCTGGCGGCTGAACGAGCGCCACTACGGTGCGCTCCAGGGCAAGGACAAGGCCCAGACCCGCGCGGAGTTCGGCGACGAGCAGTTCATGCTGTGGCGCCGGTCCTACGACGTGCCGCCGCCGCCGATCGCCGACGACGACGAGTACTCCCAGCTCGGCGACGGCCGCTACTCCCTGCTGCCCTCCGAGCTGGTGCCGCGCACGGAGTGCCTCAAGGACGTCGTCGCGCGCATGCTGCCGTACTGGTATGACGAGATCGTGCCCGACCTGGCGGCCGGCCGCGACGTGCTGGTGGTGGCGCACGGCAACTCGCTGCGCGCGCTCGTCAAGCACCTGGAGGGCATCAGCGACGCCGACATCGCGGGCCTGAACATCCCCACCGGCATCCCGCTGCGCTACGAGCTGGACGCCGACTTCCGCCCGGTCGGCAAGGGCGAATACCTCGACCCGGAGGCCGCCAAGGCCGCCATCGAGGCCGTCGCCAACCAGGGCAAGAAGTAACCTCTCACGTCTGTCACGAAGGCCGCGTCCCGCTGTGGGGCGCGGCCTTCTGTCACTTGCAGACGACCGCTGTCACTTGTGGACGACCGGCTTCTTCGCCTTACCGGGGAACACCTGGACCAGGAGCTCCACCGCGCCGTCCGGGGGATAGGCCACCTGGTAGACCAGCTCGCGGCCGCGCAGGTGGACCCGGACCCGGTAGGAACCCGGGCCGCGCGTGGTGAGCCCCCTCAGCCTCGTCCCGTAGCCGTCCGACAGCGCCAGGGCTCCGGTCGGGCTCTCGTACCCGACCTCGACCACCGCGATCCGGCGATTCGCCGGATACGCGAAAGCCCCGGCCCCCCGAGGACCGGAGCTTTCGCGCCCCCGTACGCGGCTGAGTCAGCCGGCGGGGGCGTCCAGGTCGCGCGTACCCGTGACCAGGTACACGACGTCGGCGGCGACGCGTACGGCGTGGTCGGCGTACCGCTCGTAGTAGCGGCCGGCCAGCGTGATGTCGATGGCGGCCTCGACGCCGTGCTCCCAGTCCTTGGAGAGCAGGACGCGGAAGAGACGGCGGTGACGGCGGTCCATCGCGTCGTCGTCCTCCTCCAGCTCCTTGGCGAGCTCGATGTCGCGGGAGGCGATGCAGCTGCCCGCCTTGGTGATCAGGTTCTCGGCGATGGCGCCCATCTCCACGAACGTGTCACGCAGCTCGGCCGGGATGGCGGATTCGGGGTGGCGCATGCGGGCGAGCTTGGCGATGTGCTCGGCGAGGTCGCCCATACGCTCCAGATCGGCGGCCATCCGCAGGGCGGTGATGACGTTACGCAGGTCGACCGCCACCGGCTGCTGCGTGGCCATCAGCTCGAAGATCGAGGCTTCGAGTTCCTGGTGCAGCCGGTCGACCTCGTTGTCCTGGGAGATGACGCTCTCCGCCAGCTGGAGGTCGGCGTCGAGCAGGGCGGTCGTCCCCCTCGACATGGCCGACCGCACCAGGCGGGTCATCTCCACCAGGCGGTCGGTCAGGGCCGCAAGCTCTTCGTGATAGGCGTCGCGCATGGCCGCCACGCTACGCGCGCGTCTGTGAACGAATTCCGACCGCCGGATGAACTTTTCCGGAAACAGGGCGTAGTGCCAGGTCGGGCAGGTGGAACAACCAGAAATGCCGCCTAGGCTGCTGAATGTGAACGAGTTGCTGGCGAGCTTGGCGGCGATGGGCGGATTCGTCCTCGGCTCCTTCGTCATGCTCGCGATCCGACGGCAGGCGGACAAGCCCCGCACACCGGAACCGGTGGACGACGGCCTGCCTCCGGGGGTGGCGTCGGTGCTCGCCGTGCTGCCCTCCTCGGCGGTCGTCCTCGACCGCGAAGACCGCGTGCTGCGCGCCAGTTCGGCCGCGCGGGCCTTCGGTCTCGTACGCGGTGAGTCGCTCATGGCGGCCGAGTTACTCGCACTGGCCAGGAAGGTCCGCAGGGACGGCGAGATCCGCGAGAGCGAGATCGAGACCGCCGGCCGCAAGTTCGGGCAGGAGTCCACGTCGTTCGCGGTGCGGGTCGCTCCGCTGGGCACCCACGGGCAGGTGCTCGTGCTCGCTGAGGACCAGACCGAGCGGCAGCGGGTCGAGGCGGTGCGCAGGGACTTCGTGGCGAACGTCAGCCACGAGCTCAAGACGCCGGTCGGCGCGCTGAGCCTGCTCGCCGAGACCGTCGAGGACGCGGCCGACGACCCCGAGGCCGTACGGCGGTTCGCCGGCCGGATGCAGCACGAGGCCGCCCGCCTCACCTACCTGGTGCAGGACCTGATCACGCTGTCGCGGATCCAGGGCGGGGAGCCCATCCCGGCGCCCGAGCAGGTGTCCGTGGACGAGGCCGTGCACGAGGCCATCGACCGGTGCAACACGAAGGCGTCGGCCAAGGACATCGCGCTCGTCGCGGGCGGCACCGAGGGCCTCAAGGTCTGGGGCGACGACGAGCTGCTCGTCACCGCGCTGCGCAACCTCATCGACAACGCCGTCGCCTACAGCCCCGAGCACACCCGCGTCGTGATCAGCGCGAGGCCGGCCGGGGACACGGTCGAGGTGAGCGTGAGCGACCAGGGCATCGGCATCCCGGAAAGCGCGCAGGAGCGCATCTTCGAGCGGTTCTTCCGCGTCGACGCGGCCAGGTCCCGGGCCACCGGCGGCACCGGGCTCGGTCTCGCGATCGTCAAACACGTGGCCGTCGCCCACGGCGGCGAGGTCACGGTGTGGAGCAAAGAGGGCTCCGGCTCGACCTTCACTCTTCGCCTTCCCGCGTTCGGCGGTCAGGCGGTCCCCGTACCAAGCACGACCATTCCCCAGGAGGCCGCTCAGTGACTCGGGTACTCGTCGTCGAGGACGAGGAGTCGTTCTCGGACGCCTTGTCGTACATGCTGAGGAAAGAGGGGTACGAGGTCGCGGTGGCGGCCACCGGCCCCGACGCGCTGGACGCGTTCGACCGCAACGGCGCCGATCTCGTCCTGCTCGACCTGATGCTCCCGGGCCTGCCCGGCACCGAGGTGTGCCGCTCGCTCAGGCAGCGGTCGAAGGTGCCGGTCATCATGCTGACCGCCAAGGACAGCGAGATCGACAAGGTCGTCGGCCTCGAACTCGGCGCCGACGACTACGTGACCAAGCCGTTCTCGTCCCGCGAGCTGGTGGCGCGCATCCGCGCGGTGCTGCGCCGGCAGGGCGACGTCGAGGAGGTGGAGTCGGCCGTCCTGACCGGGGGACCGGTCCGCATGGACGTCGACCGGCACATCGTGGCCGTGCGCGGCCGGCAGGTGCAGCTCCCGCTGAAGGAGTTCGAGCTGCTGGAGGTGCTGCTGCGCAACGCCGGGCGGGTGCTCACCCGCGGTCAGCTCATCGACCGGGTGTGGGGCGCCGACTACGTGGGCGACACCAAGACCCTCGACGTGCACGTGAAGCGGCTGCGGGCCAAGGTCGAGGCCGACCCGTCCAACCCCCGCTGCATCCTCACCGTGCGTGGTCTGGGCTACAAGTTCGACCCCGCCGACGAGTGAGCCTGTAAGGGCTCGTACGGCTCACGCGGCCCCTCGGACGAAAAGGAGCCCCTGTCCGGCCGGACAGGGGCTCCTGCGCGTCTACAGGACGTCCAGATGGACGTCCGCACGGCCGTCAGCCGGCGTTCTCGGCGGGCGTACCAGTGGAGGTGCCCTCGGTGGTCTCCGGGGTGGCGGCGTCCGACGGCACCGGGCTCCCGGTGGCGGGCGGGGCCGTGGGCGTGGCCGTCGGCGCCGGAGGCAGCGTCGCGTACTCGCGGCTGCGGGCGATGACCGGCACGGTGAGCGAGATGTCGCCGGCGTTCTTGAACTGGAGCGAGAGCTTGATGCTCTCGCCGCCGCGCAGCGCCGTCTTCAGGCCGTCGACCGTGACCCCGGGGGTCTTGACGAGCACGCCCGGCTGGAGGTCGATGGGGCTCTGCACGTTGACCGAGGTGGCCTTCTGTTCCTCGGGGACGATGCTGGTGAGCTGGTCGTCCGTTCCCGTGCTGTTCAGGAGAGTCAGGTAGAGCGGCGCCGACCCGCCCTCGGCGAGCTGCTGGCCGGAGTCGGGCCCGAGGATGAACGCCTGCGGGATCATGACGCCGTTCTTGCCGTATGCCTTGTCGGGGCCGTCGCCGTCATAGAGGACACCCGCCTCATTCGGGGCGTACGGCGCGTTGGTGTTGGCGTCGAAACCGGCGCCACACGCGGCCAGTGCAGGGATGGCGGCGGCGAGGAGCGCGGCAACGGCGATCGCCCTGCGACGGCTGCTGCTGGTCACGGTTCGAGGTCTCCTTGGTACGCACGTGTATGGGCAGCAATCACCTTATCCGCGCCGGTCACCGGTCCGGCGTCGGCTCCCGGTCCACAGGCCGCAGCAGTGCAGGTCACCCGGTATGTCCTGTATGCCGATTCACAGAGTGGATGGCTTGTCAAGCCCCAAAACGAGGCTTTGACCTGCAGTTATGTTCCTTTCACTGTTCCGGGAGGCGGTAACCGCGTGGTACCCTGGAGTACAGCGGAAGGGGTACTCGTCACATGACTTTCCAGGTCGGCGACACTGTCGTCTACCCCCACCATGGGGCTGCTCGGATCGAGGCCATCACGACCCGAACCATCAAGGGTGAGGAAAAGACCTACCTGGTGCTGAAGGTCGACAAGGGCGACCTGACCGTACAGGTACCAGCGGAAAATGCCGAGCTCGTCGGTGTGCGCGACGTCGTCGGCCAAGAGGGACTCGAGCGGGTCTTCGACGTGCTGCGCATGCCGCACACGGAGGAGCCCACCAACTGGTCCCGCCGCTACAAGGCCAACCTTGAGAAGCTGGCGTCGGGGGACGTCAACAAGGTGGCCGAGGTGGTGCGTGACCTGTGGCGGCGCGACAAGGAGCGCGGCCTGTCCGCCGGTGAGAAGCGCATGCTCGCCAAGGCCCGCCAGATCCTCGTCAGCGAGCTCGCGCTGGCCGAGAAGACCAACGAGGACAAGGCGGAGGCCCTGCTCGACGAGGTGCTGAACTCCTGAACATCACATCGCCAAGGGTGGGCGTCGGAGTCGACGTCCACCCTTTCGCATCAGGTAGGGAGCTTCACCTCGCCGGCCTTTTCTGGCCGGGGGAGACCGGGCTTGCCGGTCACTCCGACGGCGACGCCGCGGCGCACGCCTGCTGCGACGCGCTGCTGTCGGCGGCCGGGCTCGGAGACGTGGGCGCGCTCTTCGGCACCTCCGATCCCCGCTGGGCGGGTGCCGCCGGTGTGACCCTCCTGGAGGAGGCGGCCCGCCAGGTGCGGGCGGCGGGATTCGAGATCGGCAACGTGGCCGTCCAGATCATCGGGAACCGCCCGAAGGTCGCACCTCGCCGTGCGGAGGCGGAGAAGGCCCTCGGGGCCGCCGCAGGGGCGCCGGTGAGCGTCAGCGCGACCACGACCGACGGCCTCGGGCTCACCGGTCGCGGCGAGGGCGTCGCGGCCATCGCGACCGCTCTGATCATCCCGGTCTGAAGGTCCTCTCGGCATGAATGTTCCGTTCCAATCGGACATGCCAACCAGAATGAGACCCGGAGCGTCTCACTAACGCGTGGGCGGCGGCTCGAACCAAGGCGCGGAATCGAGCCGCCGCCCTCTTTTTTCTTTCATGGGACGCATATTTCCCTTCCATGGGGTAGCCCACTGTCCGAGGATGAAAGGGTCACCCTCATCGGGAGGTCGATATGACAATCGAGTCCATTCTCGGCGCCATCGTCATCGGTGCGGTCATCGGCGCTCTGGGCCGACTGCTCCTGCCGGGCCGCCAGCCGATCGGCTGGATCCTGACGATCGTCGTCGGTATCGTCGCGGCGCTCATCGGCACCGCGATCGCCCAGGTCCTGGGCGTGGCGACGACGGATGGCATCGACTGGATCGAACTGGTCATGCAGGTCGTACTGGCCGTCGTGGGCGTCGGCATCGTCGCCGGCCTCAAGCGAGGGTCGCGGGTGTAAGGCATTCACTCGGTGGGGCGGCCCCCCGCCCTCACCCCCTAGCGCGCAGGCCCGTCCGGCTGGTTCTCCAGCCGGGCGGGCCTACGCGCTTCAGCAGATGGAGCGCTGCTGTCCAGGTGGGTGTCGTTCAGGTGGGCGCTGTGCGGCGGGGTGCTGTAGCCGGGGCGGTCAGGCGGGCGGGCGGGGCGTGCTGCGCATCCGACCGGACGGAGGCGCCATCGGGACATCGCTGTTTCCGTCGGTGTCTTTCCCGGTGTCCCCGGCTTCCGGCGCGTCCTGGCCGCCTTGCGCGGCGTACGGCTCGCGCCCGCCGTCCTGCTCGCCGGGATCGGCGCAGTCGGACGCGTGGGCGGGATCCGGCACGTCCCTGATCTGGCGGAGCGGCTGGGTGTCGACGCCCGCCTCGTCTTCGGCCCGCTCAGGCTCGGCGTCGGCGGGCTCGTCCGGTTTGGGGCGGGGGTGCACGAGGACGTCACCGGTGTGCGGCCGTACGAGGTCGCCCCAGCGCACGGGACGGTTGCGGCGGGGCTGCGCCGGGCTGCCACCCGTCTCGGCGGGGGCGGGTGCCTCCGGAGCGGGCTGGGCGGCCGTCTCGGCGCCGGGCTCCGTCACGGCCGGCTCCGTCATAGCCGGCTCTGCGGCGGCCGGTTCTGTTACGACGGGCTCCGTGATGGCAGGTTCTGCGGCGGCCGGTTCTGTTACGACGGGCTCCGTGATGGCAGGTTCTGCGGCGGCCGGTTCGGCCTGTTCAGTGACGGGCGGGGTGTGGGGCGCCGCCGTCGGAGGTACGACCGGCAGGGCATCGGGCTCGTCATCCGCCTGGTCCGCGACCGTCTCGGATGCGGTCTCGGATGCGGTTTCCTGCGCGGGTTCGGAGACGTCTTCCCTGATCGCCTCGGATGGCAGCCGTACGCCGTCCTCATCCTCGGCCTGCGGATCCTCGGCCTGCGGAGGGGCGACGGGCAGCGGCGGGGCGAGCTCGGGCGGCGCGACGGTCTCCGAGACCGGGCTGACCGGCAGCGGAGGGACGTAGCCGGGGGGTGCCACGGCCTCGGGAACCGGCTGCAGGGGCGGCGCGCCGTGCTCCTCGGCGACGGCGTGCACGGCAGCGGTGTGCGGGTGCGCGGGGGCAGGGCGCGGGTGCGCGGGAGCGGTGTGCGGGTGCGCGGGAGCGGGGTGCGGCTGCGCGGGAGCGGGGTGTGCGGTGTGCGGGTTTTCGGGGCCGGAGGGGGCGGTGACGTCGGGCGCGGATGTGGGGCGCTCTCGCGCGGCCACCGGATAGGGAGAGGTGACGGCGGTCCGGCGCTCGCGCGCGCCGTCGAAGGGCACCAGGTCGTCATCGGAGTCGTCGTCGGACTCGTCATCAAGGTCGTCGTCCAGATCGGCCCGGTTGGTGCGCACGTGCTTCAGCAGGAGCAGCAGCAGCCACAGTCCGACGGCGAGCATCACCCAGGGCGCCAACGCGACGACGAGCGCGGAGGCGTCGGGGTCGAAGGAGATGCCGACGGCGGTCGCGGCGTTCGCGGCGGCGGCCGACGCCAGGAGCAGGATCAGGACGAAGCCCGCCTGGAAGCGGACCAGGAAGCGCGCGCCCCGCAGCAACGGCACGCTGACCAGGGCGACGACCAGCAGAACGTCGAACGCCGAGGGGTACAGGTAGGCGAGCTGCGGCTCGGCACGCCCGGAGACGGCCAGAGCCCGCAGGTCGTCGAAGGACAGCGCGCAGGCGATCCCCGCGAGAACCGCGATGGCGGCGCCTGCGAGGCCGATGGCCAGGCGGCGCAGCACCAGCGGGAATCCGGAGGGGGTGTTTCGGGACGGGCGGGAGGCCGTGCCTGCCGCGCCGGGGGGAGTCACGTCCATGGCGTTTCGAGCCTACAGAATCGGAGTGACGATCGATCGCAATCGCGTGATCACCCGCTTCGTGTCGGTAATCGTGATCATCGGCTTCGTGACGGTAATCAACGACCGCGCCGGGAACCTTCGACGCGCTCTCGTTGCGCCCGGCCCCGCCCGGCTCGGCCCTGCCTTGGCCCGGCTCGCTTCGGGTCCTGGCCCCCGGCTGCCCCCGATCTGGTTCCCGCGCGGCTCGGTTTGGCACCCCCGGGTCCGGTTAGGTTCCGGCCCGCCCTGGCGCGGTCCGGCTCGGTTCGGCCCCAGCTCAGGGCAACCGGCTCCGATCCGGCTCCGGCTCCGGGTCCGGCTCCGGTCCGGCGCGGTATTGGCGACGCTGCGTGTCCGGCCGGGCTTCGTGCCGGTCCGATGAAGCCCGCGCGGCCGGCCGTACAGATCGTGACGGGTTTTGTTTCGGGTTATATCAGGACTTATGTGTCGGAAGTTTCCATGATCGGCCGCATCAAGCCGTTCACGGACGCCCAACTAGCCCTGTGCTGTGCTGCCAGGCGTTAGCCTTGCCTTCGTGAGCCTGCACTTCTACGACACCAGCACGCGTACGGTCCGTGAATTCGTACCGGTCGAGCCCGGCCGGGTCTCGATGTATCTGTGTGGTGCGACCGTTCAGGCTCCGCCGCACATCGGGCACATCAGGTCCGGCGTGAACTTCGACGTGCTTCGCCGGTGGCTGACGCGGCAGGGCTACGACGTGACCTTCTGCCGCAACGTCACGGATCTCGACGACAAGATCATCAGGGTGGCCGCCGAGGAAGGCGTGCCCTGGTTCGTCGTCGCCGAGCGCAACCAGCGCGCCTTCACCTGGGCGTACGACCAGCTCGGCTGCCTGCCGCCGACTGTCGAGCCCCGGGCCATGGGTCACGTGCCCGAGATGATCGAGCTGATGCGGCGACTGATCGACAAGGGTCACGCGTACGCGGCGGGTGGCGACGTCTACTTCGACGTGATGTCCTACGCCGACCGATACGGCAAGCTCTCCAACCAGAAGCTGGAGAACATGTGGGCGGCGGGGGACACCGACACCGACTCGCTCAAGCGCGACCCGCGCGACTTCGCGCTGTGGAAGGGTGCCAAGCCCGGTGAGCCCACGTGGCCGACGCCGTGGGGCAAGGGCCGTCCCGGCTGGCACCTGGAGTGCTCGGCCATGGCGACCAAATATCTCGGGAGCACGTTCGACATCCACGGCGGCGGGGTCGACCTGATCTTCCCGCACCACGAGAACGAGATCGCCCAGTCGCAGGCGGCGGGCGACGGCTTCGCGCGCTACTGGCTGCACAACGGGCTGCTCACGCTCGGCGGCGAGAAGATGAGCAAGTCGCTCGGCAACTCGCTGTTGATCCCCGACATGCTCCGCAAGGTGCGCGCGGTCGAGCTCCGCTACTACCTGGTCGCGGCGCACTACCGCTCGCCGATCGACTACTCCGACGAGGCGCTCCAGGAGGCGGCGGCCGGCTACCGCCGGATCGAGGGGTTCGTCACACGGGCGGCCGAGGTGATCCACGACGTGGACGCCGCCGCGCCGCTGCCCCAGGCGTTCGTGGACGCCATGGATGACGACCTGAACGTCTCGCAGGCGCTCGCCGTGATCCACGAGGTCGTCCGCGAGGGCAACGTCGCGCTGGCCCAGGGCAACAAGGAGCAGGTCGCCCGGCTGCTCGCCGAGACGCAGAACATGCTCGACGTGCTCGGCCTCGACCCCAGGTCGGCGCAGTGGCGTACGACCGGCGACTCGGGGCTCCGGGAGGTCGTTGACGCGCTCGTGGCCGTGGCGCTGGAGCAGCGACAGGCCGCGCGAGCCCGCAAGGACTACGCGGCGGCCGACGCGATCCGCGACCAGCTCGCGGCGGCAGGGATCGTGGTCGAGGACACCCCGCAGGGCCCGCGGTGGGAGCTGGCACAGTAGGCGTGGCCCTACGCTAGAGACCATGGCGGGAAGGGCTTCAGGGAAGCCGTCGAAGAAGCAGGGGCCGGCAAAGGGCTCGGGTGGCAAGGTCAGGCGCTCCCTTGAGGGCAAGGGAGCGACGCCGCCCGCGCACATGCGGCACTGGTACAAGGACAAGGCCCGCGCCGAGCGGATCGAGCGCGAGGCCCGGGGCGGCGGGAGTTCGTCCTCGCGTACGCCGAGCCGTACGCGCCGGGAGGACGCCCCCGAGATCATCGGTGGGCGCAACCCCGTGCTCGAGGCGCTGCGTGCGCACGTGCCCGCCAACGCGCTGTACGTGGCGCAGCGGATCGACAACGACGATCGCGTGCGTGAGGCCATCAAGCTCGCGGCCGACCGCGGCATCGCGCTGCTGGAGGTCACGAGGGACAAGCTCGACCGGCTGACCGAGAGCACCGTCCACCAGGGCATCGGCCTGCAGGTCCCGCCGTACGACTACGCGCATCCTGAGCAGCTCGTGGAGCGGGCGAGGGACGCCGCCGAGGTGCCGTTGATCGTCGCCCTGGACGGCGTGACCGACCCGCGCAACCTCGGCGCCATCGCGCGCTCGGCGACCGCCTTCGGCGCGCACGGGCTGCTCGTCCCGTCCCGGCGTTCGGCGGGCGTCACCGCCGGGGCGTGGAAGACCTCGGCCGGCACCCTCGCGACCCTCCCCGTCGCCCGCGCGTCGAACCTCACCCAGACGCTCCAGGCGTACCGGGAGGAGGGCCTGTTCGTGATCGGGCTCGACGGCACCGCCACAGTGGACATCGCCGATGTCGAGCTCGCGACCGAGCCGCTCGTCGTGGTCGTCGGCTCGGAGGGCAAGGGCCTGTCCCGCCTGGTCAGGGAGGCGTGCGACCAGATCGCCCGCATCCCCATGAACGCCGCCGCCGAGTCGCTGAACGCCGGTGTGGCCGCCGGGATCGCCCTCTACGAGGTCGCCCAGCATCGTCGCCGGTGATTTCATCGTGACGGTACGGCCCCGGGCCCACTAAACTCGTCTGGGTAACAGGCCGCCTTAGCTCAATCGGCAGAGCATCTGTCTTGTAAACAGAAGGTCTGGGGTTCGATTCCCCAAGGCGGCTCTCGTACGACAGGCCCCTGAGCAGCAGTTTCGCTGTCAGGGGCCTTGTGCTGTCGCGGCTCATCCAGTCTCTTCCGTGCCTTTGGGAGCCACTTCGCGAGGGGTTGTTCAGCCAAGTCGGCGACGTCAGCCATATTGGGTGTGGTGCCGCAGGCGCGTGCTCGAGGGCAACTTTGAGGTGCCGGCCACCGCCCGCGCGCAACGCTGGGACCTCGCCGAAGTCGTTCGTGTCCTGCTGAATGAGGAGGTCGTCGGCCGCGACAGCGCCACCCGACGCAACCGGCGCAAGAGCGCGGGCTTCCCCTCCGGCAACACCTTCTCCTCCTGGCGCAGCCAGGACTCCACGATCAGCGAGGCCACCCAGAACGGCGTGTCCGCCAGGGTTACCGGCGGCATCGGTCAGGTTTGAAGAAGCGCCGGTCGGGCCGCCGCTTCTATCGTCGAGTGACACACGCGCCGGGGTGGCGTCCGGGACCTGCCTGGATGCCTGACCGGGCACATGATCACCCGCACCACGTAACCATCTCTTCTAATGGAGTAAGACATGAAAGCGCACGTCAGCTCGATCCTTCTTGGTGTCCGGGACATGGAGCGGGCCAAGAGGTTTTACGTCGAGGGGCTCGGCTGGAAGATCCAGAAAGACTTCGGCATCTCGGTGTTCTTCGAATCGGACGGAGCCTCGCCTGTCGGCTTTTACAGTCGTGACGGCCTGGCCGCTCAGGTGGGCACGGACAAGGAAGGCAGTGGCTTCAGCGGACTGGTCCTGACCTACGTCGTTCGCAGCCAGGCGCGGGTCGACGAGGTCATGGCGGAGGCCGAGAAGGCCGGTGCAACGATCCTCAAGCCCGCCGGCGCTCTGCCGTGGGGCGGGTACGGCGGCACCTTCGCCGACCCGGACGGCTACATCTGGAGCCTCGGCTACAGCGACCAGGGAACCGACCAGCCGTACGCGGAGTAGTCGCGAACTTTGCCACACAGCCGTCCGAGACGGCGGGGGCGTGTTGCCGCCGCCGTCCCGGACGGCTGTGACCCCGAGTGCCGGTGAACCGGCAGGACGAACAGGAGAAGATCATGAAGTTCCGGACCCACGTTGAGCCACCTGAGCCCATGCGGGGCCTGGAAGTTCCGTCCGAGGTGGTGGCGGCGCTCGGCGGGGGCCCGCGGCCGCCCGTGACGATCACAGTCAACGGGCACTCCTGGAAGAGCCGGGTCGCCCTCCTACGCGGCCGCCACCTGCTCGGTCTCAGCAATGCCAACCGGCAGGCCGCAGGTGTCGCGATCGGCGACGAGGTCGAGGTCGAACTGGAGCTCGACACCGAGCCGCGCGTCGTCGTCGAGCCAGAGGACTTCGCACAGGCTCTGGACGCCGACCCCGTCGCCCGTGCCGCGTACGACGAACTCGCGTACAGCCGCAAGCGTGAGCATGTACGCGCCGTCGAGAGCGCGAAGAAGCCCGAGACGCGTCAGCGGCGTATCGAGAAGGTCATCACCACCCTGCGGGGCTGACCCGAAGGTAAGACTCCGGCGGCAATGCAATCACCGTGCGGAGGCATCACATTGTGTGGCACGGCGGGGAACCGCTCACCATCGGCGTCAGCCGGTTCACCGCGATGCCGGCCCCGTTCGAGGAGTCGTGCGAGCAGCGCCGCATCCGCCACCACCTGCAGACCAACGCCACCCTGATTTCCGCGGAGGTCAGCACGAGGGCGGGGCCGTCCGGCGTCGGGAGAGCGCGGTTGTGCCCCGAGCCTACGGTCCGGGGCCTCCCGGCGGCCTGCGGAGCCGGCTCGCCTACGCTCGTCGTGAGCGGCAACACCGCCGCCGACGGGCTGTTTCCCGTCTTCGAGCAGGTCTTCATCTCTAGGTGGGAGCGGAGCACACCCGTATGACCGTTGACGCCCGCGCGCTGCTGCCGTTAGCCGAGCAGGCCGTCACCATCGCCGGCCACATCATCACGACCAAGCTCCCCGGAGTGGTCACCGCCAAAGGCGACCGCGACATGGTCACCGAAGTGGACTACGCCGTCGAGCACGCCGTACGCGACTTCCTGTCACGGGAAACCCCGGAGATCGGGTTCCTGGGAGAGGAGGAAGGCATCACCAATGCCGGCGATGGCATCATGTGGGCGCTCGATCCCCTCGACGGCACCGCCAACTTCACCCACGGCATCCCGCTGTGCGGGACCTCGCTTGGCCTGATCGACCACGACCGCTCCATCCTCGGCGTGATCGACCTCCCCTTCCTGAGCACGCGTTACGCGGCAGCGGAAGCCGCCGGAGCCACCGCCAACGGCCGGCCGATCAGCGCGAGCATCACCGACGCCCTGGAGGCCGCCATCGTCTCCGTCGGCGACTACGCCGTAGGTGAGGACGCCGAGGCCAGGAACCGCGTCCGGCTTCCGCTCAACTACCGGCTCGCCGCCCGCGTGCAGCGCGTCCGCATGTTCGGCTCCGCCGCCGTCGATCTCGCCTGGGTCGCGGACGGCAAGACCGACGCCTGCATCATGCTGTCCAACAACCCCTGGGACACCGCCGCAGGCGTCGCCATCGCCCGCGAAGCCGGAGCAATCGTCACCGACATCGACGGCACCCCGCACACGATGAGGTCCCGAGTAACCATCGCCGCGACCCCGAAGATCCTGGCCGACCTGGTCGAACTCGTCGCAGAAGCCGAAAAGGACGCGGACCGTAAGGTCTAGCCGGCTCTGTTGGGGGTCGCCCCGGGCCGACGAGGCGTGCGCTGGGTGTGTCACTGT